>CAZHBM010000193.1:0-7401 GCA_964529945.1 uncultured Anaerolineales bacterium
CCAAGCAGGCTCGTGAGAGACCGCTCACTTTATGTTTTAAGAAGCGCGTAGAATCAGGTAGTATTTTTATATTTTTTGTCGGTAAAAGGCTTTCCATCCACAAAAAATATAAAAGAAATAACCCGGCCCCGGCTCTTCTGGTTTTCTACCAAAAAATGGGCCGCGTCCGGCGTAGTGCAGCGAATTGACAACCACAGCCGGCGACTTTATAATCGAAGTCGCTGGGGGCGAATAGCTCAGATGGATAGAGCGCCTCGCTTACACCGAGGAGGTCACAGGTTCGAGTCCTGTTTCGCCCATTTTTTCTGCCGGTCTTGGCGTGCCGGCTGTTTTGCGCCTTACGCCTCCTTTTACACAGTTGAGCTATCGCGAGCCGAGGATACTGAGCAATGTCACCACAGTCTTTGCAGGGATTGCCCCCTATTCCCGTTGGCAACAGTCTGGACTTGAGCAGCCTGCTCACCAGTATCGGCATGGCATTGGTCTGGACGATTGTCGCCAGTATCTGCTTCGCCATTGCGTACTCCATTGGCATCCGCCTTCTCGGCACCTTTTTCCCCACTCTCGACTACGTCCAAGAAATAAAAAAGGGCAATCTTGCAGTTGCTACCTTTTCCGCGGCATTTTTGATTTGCCTGGCGGCAGTGGTAGTAGCTGTATTGCTTAAATAGAGACATCTCTCGTTCCCGACACCTGAGCCTATACGGGTGAGGCACTTCTTCTGCCAGGCGACTCCGAGGAGGCTAAATGTGACCAGACTGACCACTAGATTTGGCCTGATTGCGTTTATTCTTGTGACCGTGCTGGGAATGATAGGGTTGTGGCTGCTGAAAGCGACGGATAAGGGTTGGCACATTTCTGGGGAATCGAGCCGGGTTCATCTGTCTGTTCAACCATCCCCCGCTCAGGCCGCCGGCGTCAACATTTCGGTCGACCAGGTTGTGGTTTCCGGCCTCGATCATCCGGTCTATCTGACCCACGCCGGTGACGGCAGCGACCGCCTGTTTGTCGTCGAGCAAGTTGGCAAGGTCCGCATTATTCAAAACGGGACTCTCCTGTCGACTCCCTTCCTCAACATCACCAACAAAGTTTTGTACGGCGGCGAACGGGGTTTGTTGAGCGTTGCATTTGCGCCCGATTTTGAGACTTCGGGCGTCTTTTACGTCGATTATACGCGCCAACCCGATGGCTACACCATCGTGGCGCGCTACACCGCCAGTGGCAATGTGGCCGACCCCAATAGTGAAGAAATCCTGCTCACCGTTCCTCAGCCCTACGCCAATCACAACGGCGGGTTGCTGCTTTTCGGTCCGAACGACGGCTACCTGTACATCGGTATGGGCGACGGTGGGTCGGCCGGAGATCCCCAGAACAACGCGCAGAACACGCAATCACTGTTGGGTAAGCTGTTGCGCATCCATGTCAGCTCGGCGGTATCGCCGTACACGATTCCTCCCGACAATCCCTACGCCAACTCGAGCGCAGGCCGGGGAGAAATATGGGACATCGGCTTGCGCAACCCGTGGCGTTACAGTTTTGACCGCGCAAACGGAGATCTCTACATCGCCGATGTGGGGCAGAGCTCCTGGGAGGAGGTAGATTTCCAGGCCGCCGGCACCGGCGCAGGGCTCAACTTCGGCTGGAACTGCAAGGAGGGTACCCACGATTACAATTTCACCGGCGCCTGTGCCTCGCTGAACCTGACCGATCCAATCACCGAGTACAGTCACAGTGATGGCAAGGCGATTACCGGTGGCTACGTCTATCGCGGCAGTTTGTATCCCGCCTTGGAAGGCCGCTATTTTTTCGCCGACTACGCCTACGGCAAGATTTGGAGCATGGCGAAAACGGGTACCAATCCCATTACCTGGTCGGCCCCGACACTGGAACTGAGCCCGGGATTCCCGATCAGTTCCTTCGGCGAGGATGAAGCCGGTGAGTTGTACGTCGTCGATTACGGCGGCAGCATCCGGCGCCTGGTCGATGCCAACGGTCCCAGCCCAAACGTCCGGTCGTCGGTCAAATACCCCTCCACACCGCACGCCGATACAGGCCAGGTGGTGACGTATACGATACAGATCAACAACACCGGCGCCGCCTCAGCCCAAACGGCTAATCTCACCGACAGCATTCCATCCGGTTTGGCCTACCAGAACGGCAGCGCCGCAGCTTCCACAGGTTCCGTCACCGCCCAGAACGGTATCATCACCTGGCAGGGCGCGCTCGATCAACCGGTCATTACCATCACCTACCGGGTCAGCGTCACCAGCCAGGACACCGGCAGCCTGATCAACAGGGCCACGCTGGACGGGCCGGATTTTGCGCCGCTGGAAATGGCGTCGGCGCTCTTCGTTCCCAATCCAACGCTTTATACCACCAACGCGGACAGCTTTTTGCCCGGCACCCAGCCCGGCACTCTAAACCAGGCGGTCGAAATCGCCACCGGCTGCGATTTTTGCCACACCGCCCCCATCTACGATCGTTGGCGCGGCAGCCCGATGAGCCAGGCCGGCCGGGACCCGCTGATGTGGGCCGCCCTTTCGGTAAGCAATAACGTGTTGCCCAACTCGGGCGATTACTGCCTGCGCTGCCACACCAGCCAGGGTTGGCTGGAAAATCGCAGCCACCCGGCCGATGGTTCAGCCTTGGTGCCAACGGACGTCAACGATGGGGTAAGTTGCGACCTCTGTCATCGTATGGTGGATCCCATTCCTTCAACGTCCGACGAGGCCAGGGCCATCGACGCCGACATCCGCGCCGCCTTGACTACCACGGTGCCCATCAGCAATATTGGCAGCGGTATGATGATCGTCGACCCGCACGATAATCGCCGCGGTCCATTCGCCATCGCGCCGCCTCCGCCGCACACGGCCTACAAAACAGATTATATGGGGCAGGACGGCGACGCCGTCACCGAATCTCGCCTGTGCAGCACCTGCCATAACCTCGACAATCCGTTCTTTTCCTGGGACGCCGGTCGCAACCAGTATTGGCCCAACGCCTCGGGCGCACCGGCGCCGGCCTACGGCAAAGACGAGATGCTGCCTATCGAGCGTACCTACGACGAATGGCTGAACAGCGATTTTGCTCAGGCCGGAGGGGTTTACGCACCTGGCTTCGCCGGTGCAAAACCCGACGGTATGGTCAGCACCTGCCAGGATTGTCATTTGAAGCGGACGACGGGAGTGGCAGCCGAGGGCACCTATTCGGCCACCGAACGCGATTGTCAAACGACCGGCTGTCTGCCTGGGCACAATTTTGTGGGCGGCAATAACTGGCTGCCCCAGTTGGTACAGGATGATCGTTGGCGCCTGGCGGCATCCGGTGGCCAGGACCCGCACCTGGATGCCGCAATCACCGATGCGCAATCGATGCTTCGCCAGGCGGCTGCCATCAGCGTGACGTTTGCGGCCGATGGCGGCGGCAAGCAGGCGCTCGTGCGCGTCACCAACCGCGCCGGGCACAAACTGCCTACCGGCTACCCCGAGGGCCGGCGGGTTTGGGTCAACCTGCAAGCTTATGACGATGCCGACCAGTTGGTTTTCGAATCCGGCGCCTACGACGCCGGTACCGACACCCTGGTGGAAGACGGCCAGATCAAGATATATGAGATCAAACCGGGTTTCACGAACGAATTGGCCCAACTGCTGGATTTGCCGGACGTGCCTACGGGCGGGACGACCTTTTATTTCCTGATGAACAACAGTGTGATCAAGGACAACCGCATACCACCCCAGGGGTATACGCAGGCAGCTTTCGACAAGCCGGGGATGCGGCCTGTCGGTGCCAGCTACGCGGACGGGCAAAACTGGGACGAAACCACCTATACGTTGCCCAACAACGCCGTGCGCGTCGTTGCCCGGCTATACTACCAGTTGGCCTCCAAAGAATACGTCGATTTTCTGCGCAGTCGAGGAGGTTTGGACGGAAGCGTTCTGGGCGAATTGTGGGACGACCTGAAGAGCACGCCGTTACTGATGGGGCGAGACTGTGATCCCGGGAACTGCACGACCTATTACTTCCCTTTGATCACCAAAACGACTCTCCAGACGTAATTGCCCGACGGTGGGTGTTACGGCTCTAGCGCCGCCTGCATCGCTTGAGCGGCTTCTTTTGGAACCATATCACCGTCCAACACTTGCTGCAGAGGTCCGCGCATAACGTCCAGGATACGGTTCGCATCCACTCCCAGAAGAAGTCCCCGGCCGGTCTGCATCTGCCGGGCGCTCGGCCCCAACCACGGATCATCGACAATGCGCGCATCCTGCAGTGCGGTCCGCCGGCTGGGAAGCGAGCCAAAGCGCTCCGCCCAGCTCAATTGACGTTCGGGTTCGGTCAAAAACATTAGCAGAGTCGAGACGGCCTGACGCTCACCCGCCGTCAGTCCGGACCCCACCAGCCAGTAGCGGCCTAACACCAGGGGAGCGGCCGGTTGGTGTTTATCTCCCACCTCGGGCAACTCAGCCACCGACCAATTGAGTCCTTCGACTTGGGCCAACTCATTGATGGCCCACGCACCGTCGATCAACATAGCCGCCTGGCCGTCCACGAACAATTGGCGAGCCTGGACGTATTCGGTCGGTGGTGCTACCCCGGTCAACCGGCCGTGCCAACTAAGATACAGCGTCAGCGCGTCGATCATCGCCGGCGTGTCGAGCGTCGGGGAACCCTGCTCATCGGTCAGCCAGCCTCCATAAGGTGCCAGCCAGGGGACCAACCACAGAGGATCGTAGCTATTCAGAGCCAGTCCCCAGTGATCCTTGTCGGTGAAGGATTCGGCCAGCGCCAGCATTTCGTCAGTGGTTGTTGGCGCTGACGCCACCAGGTCGGTGTTGTAGAACATAAGGAGATGGAAGCCGGCGCTGTCCGGCAAGCCCCATGTCAAATCGTCCCGGGTGACACCCGTTTTGGCAGGCGTCACAAAATCCGCGAAAAAATCCGGCACGAACCAGTCGTCGAGAGGTTGGAGCTTATCCTGCGACCATAGCCGGCCGGCCAAATCGGCGTTGCCCAGCGCCAATTGGAAACCTTCGTCCCGTGAAGCCGGACCTTGCACGAAAGCTTCGTTGCCTGTGTAAGCGTGTAGCGTCACAGTAATCCGGGGGAAGGCCTGGTGGAACCGGCCGACATCCTCGGCCAGCGCCTCTTCCTCTGCCGGCAACAAGCTGTGCCACACGTTCAAGGTCACCGGCTGCGGCGGAGCACTGGGCTCCGGGGTCGGGGAGGGTAACGCCGCAGCGGTCGCGGTGGTCGTAGGAGCGGGGGCAGAAGCTGGCGAAGCTGGAGCCGGCACAGGGGTGATCGGCGTACAGGCCACAATCCATCCCAGACCCACGCCTAAGACCAGCAGGAGGCGCATCACCACGTCTCCACATTGGCCGTGCTTAGTATTGTTTGGTCGGCGGCAAATAGGTATCAAAAGGTATCCGAGCCTCCACGGGCATAGGAGGATTGATGGGTATCAACCGGATTTCGTATTCAGCGGCATTGGCGGCCAACAAATCGGCGCCAGGCAGGTCTGGTCGCGCTTCCAGGCGCAGCGAGAACCGGCCCTGTGCTTCAACAGTTGTTGTCAGGCTTTTCGTTCCAGCCCAATCGATCAACTGGCCATCGCGCCACAGTTCGGCCTGCAACGTCTGGCCGGCCGGCAGCGGCAGCTCACCCGTGACCGTGATAATCCCTGGCTTGATTGTAAGCTGCAGGTTCTCCACCGGTACCACAGTCAACGGAGCCGGTTCGGCGGCCGCCGGCAGTTGACCAGCGCCGGCGGCTTCGTCCGCTGTTGCCTCACCCTCGGCGACGCTCTCCTCGGCCAACACCATTGGCTGCGGCGTCGGTGATGGCGAAGGCGCCGGCTTGGACGTAGGGGCAGCAGCCGTCTCGGTCTCAAGAATCACAGCAGACGACAAAGCCTTGTCAGACTGAGTTTCCTCGACCGTGGTTGGCTGCACCTCGAGCTCGGCCGGTGTCTGGGCAACCAACGCCTGGGCACCACTCTCCGTCTCTGTCGCCATCGCCGGCGGAGTGGCCGAAGCGACCTCAACCGCAGCTTCTTCCACCTCTGGCGCCGGCGGCTGGGTCGGTTCAGCCGCCCGCTCCTGTTTCGGAGCCGCCGCTATCATCTCTTCTTGCGGCGGCTCCGTCTGCATCTGGGTACCAAACGCAATCTGGGCAGTCGCCTGGGGTCGTGCACCGGCCAGTCGCGCCGGATTCGTCTGATTCACCAACAGCACACCCCCGACGAGCACCACGCATAACAAGGCGGCCACCGCACCCGCCAGGGCAGGAACGCGGAAAGATTGCCGCCAACCGCGCCGTACTTTCGTATCGCTGTGGGCCAATCGGACGTCGGCGGCTGTCAAGGTGAAGGGGCGCGGCGCAGCCACGGGCGGCAACTGGTGCAGCAAGGCGACAGTCTGCCGCAAGGTCTGCAATTGGTGGGCGCACTGTTCACATTCGGCCAGATGCCGTTCCACCAGAACCCGCTCCTGGGCGTCTATCTCTCCATCTATGTAAGCTGACAGCAAATCAGCAACTTTTTGATGCTCGCGTTCGTTCATATTTCTCACAGCTTAGATTTGTTGCGCACTATCAAGACGATAGTTGGCCGGCAAAAGTTCCGCGTGCGACGTCAGATAATCGCGCAGCTTGGCCCGAGCGCGACTTAGCCTTGACTTAACCGTTCCCAGCGAGATATCTTCGATTTCGGAAATTTCCTGGTAGCTGAAACCCTGCACGTCCGACAAAACCAGGGTAACTCGTTGATCGGGTGGCAGACTGCTAATCGCCACCTGCAGGGCATCACCCAACTCGTGCCGCATTGCCACCTCTTCGGGGATGGCACTCTCATCAGCCAGCCGCGGGGAATATTCGGCAGGGTCGGCGTCATCTTCGCCATCATTTTGGGTCAGAGTCTCGAGCGAGACGGCAGGTCGCCGCCTTTGATAGCGCAACTGGTCGTAGCAGGCATTGGTGACAATACGCAACAGCCAACTCTTAAACGCGGTTCCTCGCAACCTTTTGATATTCTTGAAGGCCGAGATGAACGCCTCCTGACACACGTCAGCAGCCGTCTCCTGGTCTCCCAAGATGCGATAAGCCACGCTGTAGGCCAGGCCCTGATAATTCATCACCAGCCGGTTGAAAGCCGCCAGGTCGCCCTGCTTGGCCAATTGGATTGCTTTGGATTCGTCCATGAAAGATACTTGCGGTATAATCGGGTGTGATTGGGAACGGAACCGGTACTCGCTTTGAGGATGCTTGCCATCCCGTCCCGGCGTTTTTTTTGGCCGTTTTGCGGGCCGGGCATTAGATTTGACGAATGATTCTGATTCGTTTATACTTGCACCAAATGATATTAAACGAGCCGGAGTGGCGGAACTGGCAGACGCGCGCGACTCA
>CAZHBM010000194.1:0-7327 GCA_964529945.1 uncultured Anaerolineales bacterium
GGAAAATGATTGTTGACTGTGCAGCACCACAGACCCCTAGGGGGTATGTGGTGTCTTTGGTAGCATTATGTGGATGACTGGTCAATAATCTGGGCGCCGGCTCGCGGCCACCGCTGCCCTGCGTGCCGTATGGCACGGCAGGCAAGCGATGCCGCGATCTCCAAGTCTGGGGGACTAACGGTAGAGAATGCATAGCGAAGACAATCTGGGCGACCGTGAGCGATGGGACCAACGTTACGCCACGCTGGAACCCGAAAAACGTAATACACCCACGCCTTTTGTGCTGGCTTGCCTGCCCCATTTGCCCCGACACGGATTCGCCTTGGACGTGGCTGCCGGAAATGGGCGTCACAGCGTGGCACTGGCCGAGCATGGTCTGCAGGTGGATGCCATTGACATAGCCTGGCAGGGACTCAGAAAGGCCCGTGCACGGGCCCAAAGGCACAACGTTCAACTTAACACGGTTGTGTTGGACCTGAAACGCGGTTGGTTGCCGTTGCGTCGCTATGACGTCGTCGTCAACAGTTACTTTTTGCTACGCAATCTCATTCCGGCCATCCAGGCCGCCCTTAGACCGGGAGGATGGCTGGTCTTCGAGACATTTACCATCCATCAATTGGCGCTCACCCCGCACCGCTTCAGGACTGGAGACTTCTTGCTGGCACCCGGAGAGGCACTGCAGTTGTTCGACCAGCTGGACATCGTCGACTATTGGGAAGGCGAAGAAGATGGAAAAGCGACGGCGAGGCTGTTGGGACGGCGATTTTGTTTAGGCGCTGACTAGTGGTATACTCAGTGAATTGCGTACCTATGGTGTCGCAATGGGCAAGGTCCGGAGCCTAAATGTATCGACGCCGGACAAAAGAATAGCGTGTTGCGGCGCCCAAACGTAGTCCGCGCACTTTCAGCTAGGGAACGTAAGGACCGGCCGCGCCAACCGGCATGGCGGTCATCACAATAGCCAGCGGCTATTGAATGGGAGTCTGAAAATTGTCGCCTTTGGGCATCGTATATATTGTTGCTGCCTCTTTGCTGGCGGTATATGCTTTCAACACCTTAATACTTAGCATCCTTTTCCTCAACTACCGTTCACAACCCCAACCCCGTCCTGAACTGAACCGTTACCCAAAGGTGACAGTCCAGTTGCCGATCTTCAACGAGGCGTTGGTGATAGACCGGTTGATTGAGGCAGCGGTGCGATTGGATTGGCCGCGGGATCGTCTGCAGATCCAGATTCTGGACGATTCGACCGATGAGACGACCACAATTTGCCAGGATTATGTCAACAGATACCAGGCACAAGGCGTGGATGTCCAGCTACTGCACCGCGTAGACCGGAGCGGTTACAAGGCCGGCGCCTTAAAGGCAGCCATGGAAGAAGCCACCGGCGAGTTCATCGCCATCTTCGACGCCGACTTTGTGCCCCGGCCCGATTGGCTCAAAGAAACGGTCCCCTACTTCCTGGAACAGGATCGCCTCGGTTTATTGCAGACCCGTTGGGCCCATCTGAACAGAGACTATTCACTCCTGACGCGGGCGCAAGCCATTGCGTTGGATGGGCACTTCGTGGTCGAACAGACGGCGCGACACCGTTCCGGCCTGTTGATGAACTTCAACGGTACGGCCGGCATTTGGCGCCGGGATTGTATTGTCCAATCCGGCGGCTGGCAGACTGACACAATCTGCGAAGACCTCGACCTGAGCTATCGCGCCCAACTGGATGGCTGGCAGTGCCTGTTCCTGCCCAACGTGACAACACCGGCCGAGATTCCACCACAACTGGCGGCTTTCAAGCGCCAACAGTTCCGCTGGGCCAAAGGCTCGATTCAGTGCCTGAAGAAGATGGCCATACCGGTGGTCACCGCTAAACTGCCGCTGGCGGTGCGTTGGCAGGGACTGGTCCACCTGAGCGCCTACATGATTCATCCGGTAGCCCTGTTATCGCTGCTGATTATCCTGCCGCTCATGCTGGCGGCGCAGTCCAAGCTGGTCTCTTTTGGCTTTCTCAGCCTTTTGAGTGTCGGCCCTCCACTCATGTACGCTCTGTCGCAACGACACCTGTATGGCAGAAACTGGCTCAAACGCTACATGTACATGCCTGTGCTGGTACTGTTAGGAACCGGAATCGCACTGAACAATACCAAGGCGGTATTCGAAGCTTTGTTCAACATCAGCAATGTCTTCCAACGCACGCCCAAATTCCGGATTGAAAAACAGGGCGATCACTGGATCGGCAGCCAATACTCGTTGCCTTTCGACGGGATGATCCTGGCAGAGTTGGCCGTGACGGCTTACGCCATCGCGGCAGTGGTGGTGGCCTTCCTGACCGGGCACGCTCACATTGTGCCCTTCTTGATGCTCTACGTATGTGCCTTCGGTTACGTGGCGCTGCAAGGGTTGTGGGAATCGCGTTACGATGTGTTGCGCCGGCTGCGACCGCGAAGGGGGGCAACGCTCCCGCCTCAGCCGGTTGTCAGCAGCAGTCCATCCCAACCTAAGGGTACACGTGCTCGCAGGCGTGTCGTCGGCTACCGGCGGCAGATATCACACAGCTCCCAACGCTGATTTCAACTCGTAGAAGCAGAGCAAGGTACTGCCGTACTTGCGCTGGTCGTACTCGACCAGGTGGCGCAACGGAAGCTCTTCGTATTCGCGTGGATGTATTTGTACGATGACGATGCCGCCCTCCCCCTCTTCAGACAACCAGGCCGGGCGTTCGTCGATCTGCTCCAACGCTTTTCGCCAATGCCCCTGGTATTGCGGGGGTGCCACGTAAATCAGGTCAAATACCCAATCTCCCGGTTGAGCCAGGTAGTGGAAAGCATCCCCGCGCACCAACGTAGCCTGTTCCGCCAGCCGGGTGTGTTCCAGGTTGGCCTGCACGGTGCGCAGCGCGGCTGAAGATTTGTCCACAAAGACGACGTGAGCCGCGCCGCGACTGAGCGCCTCGATACCCACAGCCCCAGTACCGGCGAACAGGTCCAGTACCTGCATGTCGAATACCGAGGTACCCAATATGCTGAAGAGAGCTTCTTTGGCTCGATCGGTGATCGGCCGTGTGCCACTGCCGGGCACCGGTTGCAGCCGATGGCCCTTGGCCGAGCCGGCAATAACGCGCATGGATGCACCACCTCCGGTCTTTAGTATCGCTTCAAACCAGGTGCAAGGCAAATTACGACTTGCCGAAGTTATTTGACACAGGTACAATGAAGGACACTCGGGACACTGAAGTCGCCGAATCTAACTTAATTGGGAAATCGATGAAGATACAAAATTTATTCAGGCCGCACCCGGACAACTTCGTCCAGTTGCTACAGGAGCAATCCGCTCTGACATTGCACGGAATGGAACTACTCAAAGCTTACATGGAAAGACAGGATCCGACGGTCGATCAGCAGATTACGACCACCGAAGCGGAAGCGGACGAAATCCGGCGCATCTTAATTGAAGAATTGCTGCGAACGTTTGTCACCCCTATCGACCGGGAAGATATTTCCGCTCTTTCCAGGGCCATCGACGATATGCTCGACTACGCCTACACGACAGTCGACGAGATGGAAATCCTGCAGGTCAAACCAACGCCCTATATGGTGCGTATCGCCTCGCTGCTCCTGGATGGAGCAGTCGAGATTCACCTGGGCGTGCAGCGCTTGGAGGATAATCATCCCAGTGTGGCTGCCGACCACGCCCAGCGCGCCAAAGCCGTCGAAAACCGGGTCGAACACGTTTATCGCGAAGCCTTGGCCGACCTGTTCAGCAGCCCCAAAAACGTTGCAGACGTGATGAAGATGTTGAAGAAACGCGAGGTCTATCGCCATCTCAGCAACGCGGCCGATCGGGGCGATGAGGCGGCCAACATCATTACCGATATCGTCGTCAAAATGACCTAAAAGCCAGTTTAAACATTGCAGTTGTTTCTTTGACGCGTTAATCTGGGGTTCTGGGACCTGCTATCATCCAATTTTCAGGCAGCCGAGACGGGAGTAGTACGTGCTGGTTTTGATCTTGCTGGTGTCGTTGGCCGTTGTATTTGGCTTCTTGAATGGCGTACACGATTCCAGCAACGTCGTAGCCACCGTCATATCGTCCAGAGCTCTGGCTCCCCGAACGGCCCTCGCGATGACCGCCGTGGCCGAGTTTTGTGGCCCGTTTTTGTTTGGTGTGGCCGTGGCTACCGCGGTTGGAAAAGACCTGGTGATACCGGGCGTGCTGGACATTCGGACGGTACTGGCAGCCCTCGTAGGCGCCATCTTCTGGAATATCTTCACCTGGTGGCGTGGGATTCCCAGCAGTTCATCCCACGCCCTGGTAGGGGGAATTATCGGGGCGGTGGCCGTTGGCAACGGGTTTCAGGCCATTCAAGCACCCGGACTTATCCGCGTGATGGTTGCCCTTTTCATATCCCCAATCTTGGGTTTTGGGACCGGTTATCTGTTCACGCGGTTGGTGTTCTGGCTGGCACGCGGGGCGTCACCGCGTATCAACTGGTTTTTCCGCCGCGGACAGATCCTGACCGCACTGGCGTTGGCGTTGAGCCACAGCGCCAACGACGCCCAGAAAACCATGGGAGTTATTGCTATGGGACTGGTGGCGACCGGCTATTTGTCCCAGTTCGCGGTGCCATTTTGGGTGGTAGTCGTCGGTGCCGGCACGATGGCTCTGGGAACGGCGACCGGGGGATGGCGTCTGATCCGAACCCTGGGCGCTAAGTTCTACAAGATTCGCCCGGTACACGGCTTCAGTGCACAATTGACGTCAGCGACCGTCATCCTGGGAATGGCACTGGTAGGCGGGCCGGTAAGTACCACCCAAGTCGTCAGCTCCGCCATTTTGGGAGTCGGTTCGGCGGAACGCGTCAACAAAATACGTTGGAATGTAGCCCGTAGCATCTTAACGGCCTGGCTGCTGACGATCCCAAGCACGGCCCTTGTTTCGGCGCTCCTGACGTGGCTGTTCCGGCAGGTAATATAAGATCGAGGTCGGGACAGCCGGTTTCTGGGACCGCAACCCGTGCCCACCCTAATTCACTAATAAACCTTCAATCTATAACGGAGTCTTTGATGGCAGCGATTCAAGATATCTGGATGGTCAGTCGAGAAATGGAAGGCATCGCCGGTGCCGGTGGCGTAAAGGATGTGACCCGGCAACTGCTGGTGGCTATCGCCAAACAAGGAATTGCAGCGACAGTGGTCTTGCCTCATTATCCACTGATGTATCGCCAGAATCCAGAGCTGAAGGGGCAGGTAGAAGCTACCGGGATTTCTTTCACCATCCCCATCGCCGACCAGACCGAACGGCGCTTGATGCCGGTCTCCATCCAGCGTATCTACATGGATGTCAACGACGCGCCGGTAACTGTGTACCTGGTCGACGCGCCCTGTTACGCCGACAAGCAGGGCATTTACACCTATACCGATGAAGAAGCACTGGCAGAAGACAAAAAAACCGGCACAGGTTATGAAGATTTCTTCGAGATGAATATGACGCTGCAGAAGGCAGCCCTGGAACTGATTATGCGCCTTGAGGCCCGGCCCGACGTGATCCATTGTCAGGATGCGCATACCGCCTTCATCCCGGCCTTAACAAAATTCGTGCCCCGCTACCAGAGCTACTTTGGGGGCGTGGGCACAGGCATCACCGTTCACAACGCTGGCCCCGGTTATCACCAGGAAATTTACGACGCTTTGTTGGCCCAGGCGATGACTGAGTTGCCCTTTTCGGTGATTGAACAGGGATTGCACCGCCAGGCGATTTATCCTTTTATCGTCGGCGGGCTGTATGCAGGGTTCATCAACACCGTCAGCGAGAACTACGCCCGCGAGATTATGGAAGCGCCGGCCGATGACGCCCAATCGGTGGGCATTGGGGAGGCGTTTCGCGAGCGCGGCATCCTGATGACCGGCGTCACCAACGGTATCGACCCGGCCGACTATGACCCAACCCGACCGAGGGCCATGGGCATCGCCGCTGCTTACGACCCGTTGACGGGCGATCTGAGCGGCAAGGCCGAGTGTCGCCGCGCTTTGATTGAGGAACTGAGCGAGCGACAGAACGGCCACGTAAAGATCGAAGGCACGCTGGAGGACGCACCCGGCCGCGTGTTGGTCACCACCATCAGCCGCCTGACGGCGCAAAAAGGTGTCGACCGCTTCATCGGGGCTGCGCGCCAGTTGCTGGGTGGTGCGCCCGACGAAGGCCCAGCCGATCCGGACACGATGTTCCTGGTGCTGGGGGCAGGCAGCGCCGATTACCAGCAGCAATTGGTGGAGTTGGCCCACAACCCGCGTTTTCGTGGCCGGCTGGCGGTTGCGATCGGCTACGGACCCCACCTGGCCAACAGGATTTATGCCGCCGGCGACTTTTTTGTCAATCCAGCTGCCTT
Source organism: uncultured Anaerolineales bacterium (assembly GCA_964529945.1). Classification (GTDB taxonomy): domain Bacteria; phylum Chloroflexota; class Anaerolineae; order 4572-78; family NAK82; genus CAZHBM01. Next base: position 6,383 of record CAZHBM010000194.1, read on the forward strand.
CGAACCCTGCGGGCTAACCGATTACATGGCCCAACTGATGGGCACGGTGCCGATCGTACATCTGGTGGGCGGACTGGTAAAGGTTGAAGATGGGGTAACCGGTTACGGATATCACGAGCATTCTTCGCAAGCGTTGGCAGACACCATGCGCCGGGCTATCGGCGTTTTTCGAGACGACCCCCAGCGCCACCTGCAGATCATCCAGCAGGCCATTCGTACCATCTTCGAGCGCTACACCTGGGACAAAGTGCTGCAACGGGGGTATATGCCATTGTATGAGGAGGCAGCCGCCAAGGCCGGGAAGGAGATGTAAGAGCGGCCTGACAGCCCATGCGTGGCGCAGACCTGACCCGTGATGCTCGATAGACGCTCGCGCAGAGGGCATGTAGCCGGCCGAAACACATCAGCCAGGCCCGCCCCCAGAAGGGGACAAGGCGGGCCTGGACATATAGCCTACGGCCAGCACACGTATTTGTTTGCTTAGGGATGCTTCGCGATGATCGGCAATGAAGGTGTGACGGAGAGGGAAAGGCAAGTGTAGGGGTGTGGTGGAGAGAAAGCTCTGGGATGGTTAAGCCGCCACTACTGGGAATATGAAGCTCCTTTCTCGTCCGCTTTCAGCAGATCTTCGATCGCCTTTTCCAACATCTGCCTGATCTTGTCGATGGCGTTCTTCGATTCGAACATCTTGACCTGGGCTTTACCATATCGCTCCAAAAACGCTTCTTTGGACTCTCCTTTCCAGACTGCGTCCAGGCCGCGAACCTCCTCGTCAATATCGTCTTCCACTGTGCTCAGATTCAGATTGGTGGTGCCGCACTTGGCAGCGATGTCCCGCATCTTCTGGACGGCCATACCAATGTCCATGTTAGTACCTCCTCTGTGCCAATCCATTTAGTCCAGTCTCAAAGACCGTTTTCACGTCCGTCTACCGGCTCTGGTCGA
>CAZHBM010000195.1:0-7295 GCA_964529945.1 uncultured Anaerolineales bacterium
CTGTATTTCCGCTACGACGAAGACCTAACCCAGTTGTTGGTGCAAAGTAAGCTTGCGCCATATCTGAACAGAAAATCGTCTTAGCAAGATTGTTCAGATGTTTCGAACGCGTTGATCTGATCCATACTCGGCAGGGATTCGCGACTTCACTGTCGCCCTCACTCCTCCCCCGGCTGCAGCCAGCGGCGGACGGCCAGCGCCAGCGCCACCAGGATCAGGCCGGCGGCGATGAGGAAAGTCTCGTGCAGGCCGGCCACCTGGGCCGCCGGCGGCGCCGCCGAGGCGCCGCCCTTGGGAATTGAGTTCAGGCGCGACAACACGCGCCCGGCCCAGATGGCGCCCAGGACGGCATTGCCTGTCGTCTGGCCGACGGTGCGCGACAGCGAAAGCATACTGGAGGTGATACCCGTCCGCTGCCGGGTGGCACTGCCCATAATGGCGCTGTTGTTGGGCGACTGGAAGATGCCCAACCCAACCCCCAGCGGCGCCATACGCAGGATGTAGCCCAGGGTGCCGGTGTCCACCGTCAGCGTGCTGGCCCCGATATAGCCGATCAGCATCACCGCCAGCCCGACAACGGTGATCGGCCGCGGGCCGATCCTGTCCGACAGCCAGCCGGAGAGCGGCGCGAAGATGCCGGCCGATATCGGCACCACCGCCATAAGCAGGCCCACCGAGCCGACATTGTAGCCGAGCACGTTCTCCAGGTAGAAAGGCACCAGCAAAAGCGCGCCGGCACCGGCCACGAAGGTCAACAGTCCGGTGGCCAGCCCCAACGACAGGTCGCGGTTGCGGAAGATGTGCAGGTCGATCATCGGCGTCGGCACGTGCTGCTCCAGAATTACGAACCCGACCAGCAAGACGCCCGAGGTGGCAAAAAGGCCTAACACCAGTGGATCGGTGAAGCCGCGCGACTGACCCAGCGTCAGTGCCAGCAACAAAGACAGCAGAGCGAAACCCATCGCCGCCGCCCCCAGTAAATCGAAGCCCTTGTCATCGCTGGGTTCGTTGTAGGGGATGAAACGCCACACCAGATAGGTGCCGATGATACCAATCGGCAGGTTGACAAAAAAGATCCAGTGCCACGTCAGCCGGCTCAGGATCAGGCCGCCCAGCGTGGGACCCACCACAATACCGATTGACACCAGCCCGCCGGCGATGCCCAGAGCCTTGCCGCGCTCCTCGGCCGGAAAGGCGTCGGTGATGATGCCGATGCCCAGCGAAATGGTCATCACCGCTCCCAGAGCCTGGAACACCCGGGCGCCGATCAGCCAATGGATGCCCGGTGACAGGCCGCACAACAGCGAGCCCAGGGTAAACAGAACGAATCCGGGGAGGTAGATGGTCTTTTTGCCCTTGATGTCGGCCAGGCGACCGACGGTCAACATCAACGTGCTGATGGTCAGCAGGTAGCCCAGTATCACCCACTGCACGGTGGCAAAGTTGGTGTTGAGCTCCTTGACGATGGTCGGCAGGGCAACGTTGACGATACTGATGTCGATGGTGCCCAGGAAGATTCCCATGCCGACGGCAATGAGGATGACCCATTTGTGGCTATAGCTATCCTTACGGTCGTCTGCCACCGCTGGTTGTTCCTTTCTATTCTCGTGGTCGCTATTGGTATCAGTCGCCTAGGGGTGAGGAGCGGCAAGCCCCTGCCGAAGAAAAAGAAGCTATTCGCATTTAGATTAACACGCCCGTAAAAGGCTGTCAATCGTCTTACGCAGGAGTATTCCCTGGGTTTCCGGCCAATGCACCCTTTCTTTTGCTCACGGTCAGGCGCAGAGAAGACCACCACAGAGTGCGGAGACTCCCGGTCGGAAGCTTGTTTGCCCGCCGGTCCATGACTGGCCGGGAGCACGCGAAAGTAAACGCTCCGGGTGTGGGTGGCAAAAGGCGCAAGGCCGGAGCCGCGAGGCCCAACGTTGGGGCGCCTGGCCAAGCGCCCCAGGGTAGCTGTCGCGCCAAAATGGGCTGTTGACAGGCGACGAACACCGGCTATAATTCAATTATTGAATTAAGGGAGCAGCCAATGGCACAAACGCGCACAGCCGACCGCGAGCTACAAATTCTGCAACAGATCGAGGACAATCCCGACGTCACCCAGGCCGACCTGGCCACCGCCCTGGGCGTGGCCGTCGGCACGGTCAATTTCACCGTGCGCCGCCTGGTGCGCAAGGGCTACATCCGCGTCAAGCAGTTGGAGCGACGGCGGCTCAAATACATCATCACCCCCGAGGGCATCGCCCTGCGCAGCCGGCTGGCCATGGAATCGCTCAAGTATTCGCTGCGCCTGTATCGCGAGACGCGCCGCCAGGCTCGGGACCTGATCAAGCAGGCCCAGGCGCTGGGCTACCATTGCATCGCCGTCCATGGCGAGGGTGACCTGGCCGACATCGCCAACCTGACCCGGCTCGAGATGGGGCTGCCGCTGCCCCAGCCCGGCCAGGCGGCGGCGGTGATTGTGGTCGACGGGACCGAGTTGCGGCTGGAGTTGCCGGCCGGCGCCGAAAGGAGGCGGACGTATGGCGGCTGACTTTGAGACCCGGGCGGATTTTTGGCGCTCCAAACGCGTCCTGGTGACCGGCGGGGCCGGCTTTCTGGGCTCGGCGGTGGTGAAGCGGCTGGAACAATTGGCCGCCGGCCAGATAATTGTGCCGCTGCGCCAGGAGGTCGACCTGCGCGACCTGCAGGCCGTCCAACGCTTGCTCAAAGAGACACGGCCGCACCTGGTGATCCACCTGGCGGCCCGGGTGGGCGGCATCGGCGCCAACCGGGCGCACCCGGCCGAGTTCTTCTACGATAACCTGATGATGAGCGTGCCGCTGCTGCACGAGTCGTGGCGCGCCGGCGTGGACAAGTTTGTGGCCGTCGGTACGGTCTGCGCCTACCCCAAGCACACGCCGGTCCCCTTTCGCGAGGAGGACCTGTGGAACGGCTATCCGGAAGAGACCAACGCGCCCTACGGGCTGGCTAAGAAGATGCTGTTGGTGCAGGCCCAGGCCTACCGCCGGCAATATGGCTTCAACGCCATCTACCTGTTGCCGGTCAACCTGTACGGGCCGGGCGACAACTTCGACCCCGAATCGTCACACGTCATCCCGGCTCTGATCCGCAAGTGCCTGTTGGCCAAGCGCCAGGGAGAAAAGGAGATTGTGGTCTGGGGCGACGGCTCGCCGACGCGCGAGTTTCTGTACGTGGCCGACGCCGCCGACGGCCTGCTGCTGGCAGCCGAACGTTACAATTCGCCCGAGCCGGTCAACCTGGGCAGCGCCTTCGAGATCAGCATTAAGGAGCTGGTCGAGACGATCACCCGCCTGGTGGGCTTCGAGGGACGGGTGGTATGGGACACCGGCAAGCCCAACGGCCAGCCACGGCGCAAGTTGGACGTTTGCCGGGCCGAACGGGAGTTCGGCTTTCACGCAACAACCCCCTTCGAGGTCGGCCTGAAACGCACCATCGACTGGTATCGCCACCTCGAGGCCCTATGAGCCGGATGAAGCGGGTGTGGATGCCGGCGCCGGCGGCAGGCTGATCTATGGCCTGGCGAGAGAAGCGACACGAGGAGACGCAGGGCAAACGTCGCTTACTGGACTTCCTGCAGCGACACCTGGACAAACGGCCGGTGTTACAACGGGTAGCCACCAACGTCGGTTGGCTGGCGGCCGACAAGCTGATCGGCGCCGTCAGCGGCCTGTTGGTGGCCGTCTGGGTGGCGCGCTACCTGGGACCGGACCGGTTGGGCGTGTACAGCTACGCGCTGGCCTTCGCCGGCGTCTTTTCGCCGCTGGCCCAGTTGGGGCTGGGCGGGGTGATCATCCGCGAGCTGGTGCGCGAGCCGGAGGCCCGGCCGGAGATATTGGGCACCGCCTTCGTGCTGCAGACACTGAGCAGCCTGGTCACGCTGTTGTTGACCGTGGCGGCCGTCTTCCTGGTACGGCCGGGCGACCCGCTGACCCAACTGGCGGTGGTGATTGTGGCCGCCGGCATGTTGTTCCGGGTGGCCAACGTGCTCGATTTCTGGTTCCAGTCGCAGATCCAGTCGCGCTACACCGTCTGGGCGCAACGGGGCGCGTTGCTGACCATCGCCGCCTTCAAGGTAGGGCTGATCCTGTTGCAGGCGCCTTTGTTGGCCTTTGTGGTTGCGGCGGCGGCCGAGATCGTGCTGGGAGCCGGCGGGTTGGTCTTTTTCTACCGCCGCTCCGGCCAGCGATTGGGCGACTGGCGCACCAACTGGCAGCGCGGGCGCCGGCTGCTGGCCGACAGCTGGCCGCTGATCTTTTCCGGCCTGGCGGTGGGCGTCTACATGCGTTTCGACGCCGTGATGTTGGGACAGATGTTGAACGAGCGGGCGGTCGGCCTGTACTCCGAGGCCGTGCGGCTGACAGAGTTCTGGTATTTTTTGCCCATGGCGTTGGCGTCGTCGGTCTTTCCGGTCATTGTCCACTCGCGGGTCAGCCAGACGCCGGCCGAGCACGACCGGCGCATGCAGTTGTTTTTCGACGTGATGACGCTGGCGGCTTACGTGGTCGTGATTCCGGCGGCGCTGTTGGCCCGGCCGGTGGTCGGCCTGCTGTATGGGCCGGCCTACGCCGAGACGGGCCGCATATTGGGCGTCTACATCTTGTCGTTCGTGTTCACCGCCGTCGGGCTGGCTGCCAATAAGTGGCTGCTGACCGAGAATTTCACCCGCTTCTATATGGTGGCTACCCTGCTAGGGGCGGTGGTCAACGTCGGGCTGAATTTTTGGTGGATTCCGCGCTTCGGCGGTGTGGGTGCCGCCTGGGCGACGGTGGTGTCTTACGCCGTATCGGGCTACCTGGCGTTCCTGTTGGGGCGCCGGTTGTGGCCTTTGTTCGGCCAGTTGAGCCTGGCCCTGGCGGCGCCATTACGCCTGTGGCACCTGAAACGGGCTTTGACGGAATTACTATAGCGCTTATCGACGATAGAGGTAAGGTCACGTGAAGAAAAAGGGACTACTGGTATTCCGGCAGAAACCAAGGGTATTGTGGCAATACGGCGTCCAGGGGTACAACATGAGCGATGACGCCGTCATCCGCGAGAACGAGCACGCCACCCGCGACCTGTATTACGGCTGGAAGGCCGGTCTGGAAGCCGCCGGCTACCAGGTTGACTACGTCGACCGGGTCAATTTCCTGGTGCCCGAAATGCTGCGCCGGCTGGCACCGCGGATTTACCTGGTGTTGGTCCGGGTGGCGGCGTCGCTGCCCTTGCTCAGCCACCTGAGTGACACCGTCTACCGCACGCTGATCGCCTGGCGGGTAAGGCTGCGCGGGCACGACTTCTTTTTGTACTCGGGCGACTGGGTGTCGCGTCCGCTGATCGACTGGTTGCGGCGCCACGACTGCCTGTCGATTGAGTTCCACGACACGACGCCGGGCATCGGCCGCTGGCCGAAGACGCTGGCGCGCCGGCCGGACGTCATCGTCAGCGGTTTCAATGCCGCCGATTTCCCCGAGATCGACCTGAACACCCGCTTCGAGGAGATTATCCTGGGCGTCGATCCCCGTCCCTACGGGGAGCCGGCCTACGACAAAGGCTCGCGGCCGGTGGACGTGTGCGCCGTCGGCTCGTACAACGACGGTGTGTTTGCCACCCGGTCGCGGGTCATCGAGGGCTTGCTGGCCCACGAGGAGGCGCTGATTGACCTGTCGGTACGCATCGCCGGCAGCGCCTCCTTCAGCAACCTGGACCAGGTCTTGCACCTGCTGGCACGCCTGCAGCCGCCGGTTTATGGGCGGGCCTACATCAACCTGCTCGAATCGGCTCGCACGGCAGTCGTGGTCCCGTCGGACGATCACCTGCGGGCCGGCGACGGGCTGCCGCTGCGCGTGTTCCAGAATGCCGCCGCCGGCTGTCTGCAACTGGTGTACGATTGCAGCGCTATCCGCAAGCTGTTCGACGACGGCCAGGAGGTGGTGCTCTTCAAAGACGTGGACGAGTTGCTGGAAAAGCTGTTGTACTACCTGGACCACGACGACGAACGCGTGCGCATCGCACGCCAGGGCCGCGAACGCTTCTTGCGCCAGTATACCGCCCAGACTCAAATTCAAGACCTGTTTTCCAGGATTATGGAGTGATACATGGCTTCTGCAAATGACTTGCCAGCCCAATCCGCGCGCCGGTCCAGGCGGCCTGGTTGGTTGCGGCCTTTGGCCGGCTGCCTTCGCCGCTGGCGGCATTGGCTGCGCTGTGGCCACATGGTGCGGCAAACCCGCATCCGGCGCTATTTGACCCAACACGACCAGCCGGCACTCCAGGTCGGCGGCGGACAGCACGTTTTGGCGGGCTGGCTCAACGGCGACCTGATCGCCGGCGATATTTACCTCGACGCCCGGCAGCGGTTGCCTTTCCCCGACAACTCGCTCGACTACATTTTTGGTGAGCAGTTTCTGGAACACCTGACCTTTCAGGAAGGGCAAGACTTCCTGGCCGAGGCCTACCGGGTGCTCAAGCCGGGCGGTCTGATGCGCCAATCGACACCCAACTGCCGCGGGGTGGTGGATGTCTACCAGGCGCAGAATCCTATGGTCAGCCAGGAGACGGCGGTGTTACGCCACCGCCTGTCGCACAACCCGGACTGCGACAACGCCTGCCAGTTTCTGAACGACTTTTTCCACCTGTGGGGGCACCGCTTTCTGTACGACCGGCCTACCCTGGCGGTAGCCCTCGAGAAGGCCGGCTTTCGTAACCTGCAGTGGCAGCTTTTCGGCCTGTCCGAGCATCCTATGCTGCGCGGACGCGAACGGCACGCCGACGTAGCCTGGATGCAGTCGGCATTCATCCTGATTTGCGAGGTCCAGAAATGACGCCGCCCAAGGCGGGTGTTTCCAACAAACAGCAATTGCAGGAAGCTCAGTACCAATTTCCATACCATTATCTACCCCAATACGACGGCGGTTTGGCCCGGCCCAGCCGCCATTTCGGCTGGGGCTTGCACTACATCGGCCGGGTGCATCTGGTGGTCGAGCGGCTGCGTGCGGTCGGTTTTGACTCGTTGTTGGACGTGGGCTGTGGCGACGGCCGGTTGATTAACCTGCTCAGCCGCCTCGAGTTTCCGCAGGCCGAGTATTTCGGCGTCGACCTGTCGCCGCAGGCAATCCAACTGGCCCAGGCGCTCAACCCGCAGTCCAACGTCACCTTCCGGGCGCTGAATCTGCTGGCCGATAGGGATCGCCGGGCCTCAATGCGCCAGGCGGCGCATGCACTGGCACGACCGGAGGCAGCGCAGCGCGTCGGGGAACTGCTAATCAAACTTGCCGACGCGCGCTAAG
>CAZHBM010000196.1:0-7295 GCA_964529945.1 uncultured Anaerolineales bacterium
GTGCGGGTAGAGAAAGCCTTCCTCGTCGGCGGTCAAAGCGATGGCGTTCACCGGGCAGACGGCGGCGCAGGCGCTGCAGCCGGTGCACACGTCACGGGCGGCCAACACGACCAGGTCCGTCACCGGCCGTCAGTCCTCCACCCGCTTGATGCGCGCGCCCAGGGCCTGCAGCTTGGTCTCGACCGACTCGTAGCCGCGGTCGATCTGGCCGATGTTGCGGATGATGCTGGTGCCGCTGGCGCAAAAGGCGGCCACCAGCAAGGCCATGCCGGCCCGGATGTCGGGGCTGGAAATGCCCTGCGGCTCGGCGTGCAAAGGGCTCATTCCCTGCACCAGGCAGCGGTGCGGGTCGCAGAGCACGATGCGGGCGCCCATGCCGATCAGCTTGTCGACGAAAAACAGGCGGCTCTCGAACAGCTTCTCGTGGAAGAGCACCGTACCGGCCGATTGGGTAGCCACCACGATGCTGACGCTCATCATGTCGGCCGGGAAGCCGGGCCAGGGAGCGTCGTCCACCTTGGGGATGGCGTCGCCCAGGTCGGAGACGACGGTCAGCGGCTGGCCGGCGGCCACGTAGACGTCCTGCCCGCGCACCTCGGTCTGGATGCCCAGACGCTCGTAGACCAGCAGGATCATGCGCAGGTGCTCTGGCGAGGCATTCTTGATCAGGATTTCGCCGCCGGTGACGGCTGCCAGGCCGATGAAACTGCCCACCTCCAGGTAGTCGGCGCTGAGGGTGAAATCGGCGCCGTGCAGGCCGGACACGCCGTGGATGCGCAGCAGGTTGGAGCCGATGCCCTCGATGCGGGCGCCCATCTGGTTGAGCAGGTGGCACAGGTCTTGCACGTGCGGCTCGCAGGCGGCGTTGTAGATCAGCGTGTCGCCCTGGGCGGTGACGGCTGCCAGCACGGCGTTTTCGGTGGCGGTGACGCTGGCCTCGTCGAGCAGAATGTCGGTGCCGTGCAGGCGCCGGGCGGTCAGCGTCATGTCGGCGTCGAAGGTGATGTCGGCGCCCAGTTGCTGCAGGGCCAGCAGGTGGGTGTCGATGCGCCGGCGGCCGATCTGGTCGCCGCCCGGCTGGGGCAACACCACCCGCCCTTCGCGGGCCAACAGCGGCCCCATCAGGACCAGGGCGCCGCGAATGTGGGCGAACAGGTCCGGCGCCGGCATCACCTTGTGCAGGCTGCCGGCACGCAGGGTGACGGCGTGGGCGTCGTGGCCGGTGACCTCTACGCCCAGGTCCTCGACGATGCGCAGCATGGTGCGCACGTCGCCGATGTCGGGCAGGTTGTGCAGGGTGACCGGCTCGCCGGTCAGCAGGGCGGCCGAGATCAGCGGAAAGGAGGCGTTTTTGTTGCCGCTGGGCGTCAGTGTGCCGCTCAGGCGGTGGCCTCCCTCAATGATAAACTCTTCCATAACCCGTTAGCGTCTCCTTCGGATGAGGACTTGATCGCCTACGCGCAAACCCACGTGGTCGGCGGCGTTGCCGTCGCGCACGGCGATCTCGATGTGACCGTGGGTACTGCCCTCGTAGGCCACCAGATGGCCCGAGGGCACGTCGGAGAAGGTACGGCTCAGGCGGGCGATGCGCCGCCGACCGGCGGCAAAGGAAACGCCGTAACCGATGCGGTCGGCGGTGACGTCCAGGATCAGGTTGCCGAAATGGTCGACGTGCATCACGTGGGCCACGATGTCGCCCGAGGGATTGGTCTCGACCGCCGGCGGCGGCAGGCTGACCCACGAGTCGATGGTTGGTCCCATGGCGCTCAGCGGCACGCCCTTGGCGGCGTAGGCGGCGGCCGGCGCGAACAGGTCGCGGCCGTGGAAGGTGGCGCTGGCCGGCTGGAGGTGATAGTTGACGTTGCGCAGCTCGACGATCTCCAGCGGCGGCTGAGAATCGAGCACCAGGCTGAGCACGCCGTTGTCCGGGGCGACGAAGACGCCGCGCTCGGTGCGCACGGCCATTGGCCGGCGCTGGCCGCCGACACCCGGGTCGACGACCACCAGGTGGACGCTGTCGGGCGGGAAATAGGGCACCGCCTGGTAGAGGACGAAGGCGCCGGCGCGCACCGATTGCGGCGGCACCTCGTGGCACAGGTCGACCAGCGTGGCCTGGGGGACGATGGACAGGATGACACCCTTCATCACGCCCACGTAGGCATCCTGGGTGCCGAAATCGGTGGTCAGGGTAACGATGGGCACGTCACGCCAGTCCTTTCATACTCAGACCGATGCGCTTGCGTTCCAGGTCGATCTTGATGACCTGCACCTTGATCACGTCACCGACGCTGACGACTTCGAAGGGGTTTTTGACGTAGCGGTCGGCCATCTGGCTGACGTGCACCAGACCGTCCTGCTTGACGCCGATGTCCACAAAGGCGCCGAAATCGACGACGTTGCGCACGGTGCCGGTCAATAGCATACCCTCGGACAGGTCTTCCATCCGCAGCACGTCCTGGCGCAGCAGCGGCGGCGGCAGCTCGTCCCTCGGGTCGCGGCCGGGTTTGCTCAACGAGTCGAGTATGTCGGCCAGGGTGAGCTCGCCCACCTGCAGCTTGGCCGCCAACTGGCCCAGGTCGGCCTGGCGCCGCAGAGCCTCCACCTGGGCCGGGATGTGACGCTCGTTGCCCGACAGGCCCATGTGGGCGAACAGCCGCTGAACCACCGGGTAGCTTTCGGGGTGGATGAAGGTGTTGTCCAGCGGATCGTCGCCGTCGGGAATCTTGAGGAAGCCGATGGCCTGCTCGTAGGTCTTGGCGCCCAGCCCCTTGACGTCCTGCAGCTCGGGGCGGCGGTGGAAGGGGCCGTTCTGGTCGCGGTGGGCCACGATGGCCGACGCCTGGCGTTTGCTGATGCCGGCTACGTAGCTGAGCAGCGCGGCGCTGGCGGTGTTGAGGTCCACACCGACGTAGTTGACGGCGCTCTCGACCACCTCGTCCAGGGTCCCGGCCAACTGTTTCTGGTTGACGTCGTGCTGGTACAGGCCCACGCCGATGGACTTGGGGTCGATCTTGACCAGCTCGGCCAGCGGGTCCTGCAGCCGGCGGGCGATGGAGATGGCGCCGCGCATGCTGACGTCCAGGTCGGGAAACTCGGTCCGGGCCAGGGGGCTGGCGGAATAGACCGAGGCGCCGGCCTCACTGACCATCACGTAGGCCAGCTCGACGCCGGCGTCGACCCGGCCGCGGGCGTCAGCGATCACTTCGGCGGCCAGCGTTTCCGTTTCGCGGCTGGCGGTGCCGTTGCCGATGGCGAAAACCGTGGCGCCCCGTTCCAGGATGTATTCGAGCAGCGTCGCCTTGGCCGCCTCCCACTGCTTCTTGGGCTCGTGGGGATAAATGGTGCTGCCGTGCAGGAACTTGCCGGTGGCATCGACCAGGGCCACCTTGCAGCCGGTGCGAAAGCCGGGATCGACACCCAACACCCGGCGGCCGCGCAGCGGCGGCTGCAGCAGCAACTGGCGCAGGTTGAGGGCGAAGGTGTGGATGGCGTGATCGTCGGAGCCGTCGGTCAGCTCATTGCGCAGCTCACGCTCGATGGAAGGCGCCAGCAGGCGCTGATAGCCGTCGACCACCGCTTGGCGGATCTGGTCGGTGAAGATCGAGTCGGGCCGGCTGATGAGGTGGCTCTGGGCGGCTTTGATCAAATCGTCCTCGGGCAGCTCGAGCTTGACCTTAAGAACACCCTCGCGCTCGCCGCGGTTGATGGCCAACACGCGATGGGGGGCGATCTGGCTCAGCTTTTCCTGGTAGTCGTAGTACATCTGGTAGACGCCGCGCTCGTCCTTGGACACGTCGCCTTCGCTGACCACCAGCCAGGCGTCGGCGCGGGTCTTGTCGCGGGTTGCGGCGCGGACGTCGGCGTCTTCGGCCGTGATCTCGGCGATGATGTCGCGCGCGCCGGCGTAAGCTTCCTCGGCGCCGGGTACGTCCTCGTTGAGGAACGGCTCGGCCAGGGCGGCCAGGTCACCCTCGGTCAACTCCTGGGCCAGGATCAGGTCGGCCAGGGGCTCCAGTCCCCGCTCGCGGGCGACGGTGGCCCGGGTGCGTCGCTTGGGTTTGTAGGGCAGGTACAGGTCCTCGACCGCCTGCAGACTGGTGGCGGCCTGAATGCGCGCCCGCAGCTCATCGGTCAGCTTGCCCTGCTCCTCGATGGAGCCGAGAATGGTCTCCTTGCGGGCTTCCAGGTTACGCAGGTAGGTAACGCGCTCCAAAATGGTGCGCAATTGCACCTCGTCCAGCCCGCCGGTGACTTCCTTGCGATAGCGGGCCACGAAGGGGACGGTGTTGTCGCCGTCGAAGAGTTGGATGCTGTGGGCCACCTGTTGCGGCCGGACGTCGATTTCTCCGGCGATGATTCTGGCGAAGTCTAAAGGCATACTGCGTCGATCACTTTCTGGATGGTGTTGGCGTTTGGGTTGGGGCAGCGACGACTAGGACTCTTGCGGCTCGAACAGGTCACGCACCGACTGCTTGATGGCCTGGTCGGCCACCAGTTCGTCGAAAAGCTCCCAGTTGGAGAGGGGCAACTGCTCCTCGCGCGGGCGCGATCGCAGACCGACGTTGCGGGCGGCTTCCAGCACGCCGCGGGTGCTCTCGGCGTCGCCCATCCGGGCGCGGGTGACGGCCAGCAGCAACAGGCCGCGCAACGTCATCGCGCCGGCCTCCTGGACGGCGTTAAGGATCGACAGGATCAAGGCCGGCGGCGTGTCGATGCGCAGGGCAGCCTCGGCCCAGGCATCGTGACCTTCGTCCTCTTTAGTCGGATTGAGCTTGACCACTTTGCGCCACTGCTTGTCCGCCGTTTCCTCATCACCTTCCAGGTGGGCGAACCAGCCGTAATAGAAACCGCGCCGCAGCGGGTTCTTCTCGCGCTCCAGGTAGGCATAGGCCTGCTCGTGGTCGTCGTTTTCCCAATACATTTGGTAGACGGGGAAGACGTAATCCGGCCGGCCGTTGTCGGCGGCCTGCCAGGCTGCGTCCCAGGCGGCCATCGCTTCGTCGACACGCCCCTGGGCGCGGTAGAAATCGAACCGCGCCAGCTGGACCTCTTTTTTGGCCTCCGGGGTGCCGGCGTTGGCCAGCGCCCGGCGATAGTTTTCCTCGGCCTCGTCCAAACGTCCCAATCCCTCGCATTCCTGGGCGATGTTGACCCAGAGCAAGGCGTCGCCGGGGGCGGCGACGGCCGAGGCGCGCAACTCGTCCAGGCCGGTTTCCACCTGCCCCATGTCGATGTGCACCAGGGCTGCCAGGCGGCGCCAGAGGGGCGCATTTTGGGGATTCAACTGAATGAGCTGCTGGTACAGGTCGAGTGCCTGGGCGAACTCACCACGCCAATGCAACAGGCTGGCTTGCTGGGCCAGGCTGAGGGCGTATAACTGCTGCAACTCTGGCCGACGCTGGCGCACAGCCGGCTTCAACCGGCCCAAACGCTCGGCCAGGCGCTGATAATCGGCCAGCGCCGCATCGTAATTGCCCCGGTTGAGCTCGTTTCGGGCGCGTTGTTGGATGTCTTCGTAGCTGTCTGAAACCCACATAGATTTGCGCTGAATCCTTTCTAGTTGACGTGTGGCGGTGATTATAGCATATCCACCGTTCGACCGTAAATCTCGGTCATATCCAGCAGGCGCTTCTGGGTGTCGTCCGTCAGGTCGCCGGCGCGGAAGCGCCAATCCCAGTTGCCGCGGGCGTGGCTGGGGAAGTTCATACGCGCTTGGGAGTCCAGCCCCAGCAGGTCTTGCAGCGGCACGATGGCCGTGTCGGCCACCGAGCTCAGGGCCAGCCGGATAAAATCCCACCCGAACTGGCTGCCGTCGCTGCCCATGTAACGCAGCGCCAGTTGGCGCTCTTCGGGCGCCGAAGAGTTGCGGAACCAGCCCAGCGAGGTGTCGTTGTCGTGGGTGCCGGTGTAGACCACGCAGTGGCGCGGGTACTGGTAAGGCGCCTCCATGTGGGCCAACCCGCCGCTGAAGGCGAATTGCAGAATCTTCATGCCCGGCAGGTGGAACTGGTCGCGCAGGGCGATCACGTCGTCGGTGATGACGCCCAGGTCCTCGGCGATCAGCGGCAGGTGGTGTTGGTTGAAGGCGAAGCGCAGGTGGTGGAACAGGTCGGCGCCCGGCCCCGGGACCCAGCGGCCGTTGACGGCCGTCTTTTCGGTTGCCGGCACTTCCCAATAGGCGGCGAAACCGCGGAAGTGATCCATGCGGATCAGGTCGACCAGGTTCAGGGTGGCCCGCACGCGCTGGATCCACCAGCGGTAGCCGCGCTGCTTGAGCACCGGCCAGCGGTAGAGGGGGTTGCCCCACAACTGGCCGGTTTGGCTGAAGTAGTCGGGCGGTACGCCGGCCACGACCGTCGGCAGGCCGGCATCGTCCAACTGGAACATGTCAGGATGGGCCCACACGTCGGCGCTGTCGTGGGCGACGAAGATAGGGATGTCGCCGATCAGGCCGATACCTTTGGCCTGGGCGCGCCGGCGCAGCTCGGCCCACTGGTCGAAGAAGAGATATTGGAGGAACTTGTGGCGCTTTATGGCGTCCGACAGGTCCTGTTTCCAATGTTCGAGCGCCTCGGGCCGGCGGTGGGCGATGTCCGGCTGCCAATCGGTCCACACGCGCCCGCCGTGGGCTTCCTTGAGCGCCATAAACAGGGCGTAGTCGTCCAACCAGCCGGCCTGTTGGCGGCAGAAGTCGTCGTAGGCTTTGAACAGGTTGGGCGGTTGGCCGGATTTAAAACGCCCGAAGGCCTGGGCCAGGAGGTGATTCTTGTAGGGGATGACGGCGCCGAAATCCACCCGGTCGGCGCTTAAAGAGGGCGGCGGTTGCTGCAGGTCATCGGGTTGGAGCAGCTTCTGGTCCAGCAGCAGGTCGATGCTGATCAACAGCGGGTTGCCGGCGAAGGCCGAAAAGGACTGGTAGGGGGAATCGCCGTAGCCGGTCGGGCCGAGGGGCAGCACCTGCCACCAGGTCTGGCCGGCGGCCTGCAGCCAGTCGATGAACTGGTAGGCCTGGGGGCCGATTTCGCCGATGCCGTGATCGCCGGGCAGGCAGGTGGGGTGCAGCAGGATGCCGCTGCGTCGGTTGTCGGTCATTGGTGCGCGCCCCTTTCTCCGTGGGTGACAGTCAGTCCGGGTCTTGTTGGGGGTGGGTGGTTGCGCCCGGTGATAGGTATTATACGGGTGGCGGTCCGGTTGCGATAGTTGGGAGGGGGTGGCTTGCCGGGTCGGGGCGGACATATTGACCGCCGAGCACGCAGAGCGCGCAGAGAAAACACTGAATAGGACGTTGGAGGGAG
>CAZHBM010000197.1:0-938 GCA_964529945.1 uncultured Anaerolineales bacterium
AAACCGGCTTCAGTAATCTCGATGGCGGTCCTGTCGGCCCACTCTTCAACCAGGAAACGCGGGCGCTTCAGCCAGCCGGCCAGCCGGTTGACCCAGCGCTGCAGCCAATTGAGGATTTGACGCAATTGGAGCGGTCGCCACAGCCCCAGCAGAATCAAGCCCACCAAGCCACCGATCAACACCAGCAGCGCAGCAGTGCCGATGATGTGGTAGACTTCCAGGTGGTGTTGCATGAAGAGATAGGAAAGGCCAATGAGGAGAATGAGGGAAAAGGCGATGAAGTCGACCGCCAGGACCAACAAAGTGCCGATGGCTGCCCGCGCCGGCGACTCCCCACGCCGGCCGGCATCATCCATAAACAGGGCGACGGTGGTGGCGCCGCCGCTGGGCGCAACGACCATCAAGAAGACGGAGCTAAGGAGAACGGGTAGCAGCTCGCCGACCCGACTTTTAACCTCTACTGTGTAGAAACTGGCTTGATAGAGCGCCGCGTAGAGTATGTAGTAGACAACCTGGAAAAGTGCCGCCACCAGCACCCACTGCCAGAGGCCTCGAGTGAGGGTATCTGCCAATTTTTCGATTTCGGTGAAGCGGCTGATCGCCAACCATACGAAACCGAAAAGAAGAAGCCACAACAGCCAACGGCGCTTCATTCGCTACTTGTTTGCTCGTCTTCCTTATCTGCATCTGCGTCGAAGTCGGTGAGCACGACGAAGTTTTCCCCGCCATAGGTATTCAATTCGTATGCATCGGCCTGGCTGTCGTTCATCCAGCGGCTACCATCGCATAGATAGCGGAACTGGTATGCCCCCCCAGGCTCCAAATCCACCGAGATAGTCCAACTACCTTCGCGATCGCGTTGCAGGGGGTGCGACATAGAGTCCCAACCATTAAAATCGCCAACGAGGGAAATACGATCAGCCCAGATGCTATTCGGT
>CAZHBM010000197.1:948-7263 GCA_964529945.1 uncultured Anaerolineales bacterium
AATCGTGGTCTTCTGAATCACCGAGAGAAGCCTCCTCAAAACCAGTTGCCCTTTAAGCCGCCGTGTTACGGTTTTGCCGGTCCGGCATTGGGATCACCTGCAGCAACCTGTTTGGAGTTAGCCAGGATCAGCGGTGATCCCCTGTCTTCATTGATTGAAACCGGCCGTCATAACGGCAGGCAAGAGGTTCTGTTCTATCTCTTTCGAAATGGAAACGACATTTGTGTGTGTTTACAGTAAAAACACACGGATGAGCAAACCCCCATCCGTGTGGCTTACAACATAGGTCGGGGCGCCCGGATTTGAACCGGGGACCTCTTGAACCCCATTCAAGCACGCTACCAAACTGCGCTACGCCCCGAAAAGTCGGGATGGGCGGATTTGAACCGCCGACCTCACGGACCCGAACCGTGCGCGCTATCCGAACTGCGCTACATCCCGGTATGGAAACTGACTTTCCAAAGTTGGTGACACGGCCATTCTAGCACAAGGGAATCAGACTGTCAAAAAGTTGAAGCCTTCACTCCCTCTCATTCGACTCCGTACAGAGCCTTCATTTCGTCGTAGACACGGCTGACGCCGGCGCGAATGCGTTTTTCGACAAAAGACTTGTCGCCGGGTCGATAAGGAAAATAGTCGATCATCTGGCTGATGACAACCGCCGCCTCCGACTTTGACCGGCCGGCCTTGAACTGCGCGCGCACCTTAGCACGCATCGCACGGATGTACTCCGAAATCGGCTGCGTGGCTTCAACATTGCACAGAGGGCCATGGCCAGGCACAATATGATTCAGTTGCGTCTTGCGCAAATGCGTCAACACATCCAGCCATTCCTTGCTGTCGCATTGACCCAGAGAGGGATGTTCGCCCACTACCACTACGTCTCCGGTGAACAGGATGCGCTCTTCGGGCAGCCAAAGCCCGGCCGTAGCCGGAGTGTGACCACCCAAGTGATAGAAATGAAACTCGCGCCCCCCCTTTTTAACAATCAGCCGGCCTGTCAGAGTAAGCTCAGGTTTCTTTATGACCACTTGATCGAACTGGTTGGCAATCTCTGGTTGACGCTTGAAGATATTCTTCGTGCGCTCGATGAAGGCTTCCTTGTAATTGGCCATTTCGCGCCAGGCCATCTCGTGCGCTATAACCGGCGCATCGAAGAACTGGTTACCCATAATGTGAGCCCGGTGGTGGTCGGTGTTGAAGACGAACAGGACCTTGTCGGCCACCTTGGCCACCTGTTCAGCCCAATCTTTTCCGTCTTCCGGTATGAGAGGTGTATCAACGACAATGGCACCTTCTTCGGTCAGGATACAACCGACATTGGCGCCTTCATAATCCAGTTTAACAAATACGCCAGGGGCGATTTCTTCCATGGTGCTTCTCTTCCATCACAAAAGGATAATCGAAAGCGATCGGACTGCAAGACACAGCCGCCGGCTCGCCAGGCTAAACGATGCGCCACCGCGCCTAAAAGTGTGTGTCGCCCGGAAAAGCAGTGATAGTGTACCATAACGTGGCTCGATAATCAACACATTTTTTTTCTGTGCCGGCGACGCATAACAAAAAGCCCCACCTATAAAGGACAGCAGGTGGGACTTGGGGCTGGAAGGCGACGGTGGGAATCGAACCCACGATAAGGGTTTTGCAGACCCCTGCCTTGCCACTTGGCTACGTCGCCGTAAAGGAATTTTCCTGCCCGAGCGGTATTTTACCATATATCATTACTTCGTCAAGTTCTTACAATGCTGTTTACCTTTTGACTCTTTTTTGTATTTGGGATAATATAGCTTCTGACAACTTGCGGCATATTTCACGGTTGAGCGTCTTTTGCCCCACATAGTTTCGACTTGTGGGGTTCCATGCGTAGACCTGCGACATAATAAATCCTCAAAGAGGCGGTAAGATACCAATGCTCGAAAGTCTGTTTTCCCCAAAGTCCATTGCAGTGATCGGCGCATCTGCTACCGAAGGCAAACTTGGTTATTCCGTGTTGGTCAACATTATCAACAGCGGTTTCCAAGGCCCAATTTACCCCATCAATCCCAAGGATGGTGACATCCTGGGACTGCGTGCCTATACCAGCGTCAAGGACATTGATGGCGAAGTGGATCTGGTGGTGATTGTGATCCCGGCCAAATTCGTCCTTGAGGCCGCGCAGGAATGCGGTGAGAAAGGGGTCGGTACGATTATTGTCATCTCGGCCGGATTCCGTGAGGTAGGCAAAGAGGGCCGGGCGGTAGAAGATAAGCTTCTTGCCATTGCCAAGAAATACAATATGCGTATTGTCGGCCCCAACGTTTTGGGCGTGATCGACACAACGGCGCCTTACAACGCCTCCTTCGCCGTTGGTATGCCGAAGGAAGGCAACATTGCCTTTATGTCCCAATCGGGCGCCCTGTGCACATCTGTGCTGGACATCGCACTGGCGCGCGATGTCGGCTTTTCGCGTTTCGTCAGCCTGGGCAACAAGGCCGATCTGGGCGAAATTGAATTCCTGGAAGCCTGGGCAGATGACCCCAAATCCAAGGTGATTATGGCCTACCTGGAAGGCATCACCAAAGGTTCGAAGTTTATCGAGGTGGCCCGGCAGGTGACCAAAAAGAAGCCGGTCATCGCCATCAAGTCGGGCACCACCAGTGCCGGTTCGCGCGCAGTCAGCAGCCACACTGGCACCCTGGCCGGCAGCGAGCGCGCCTACGAGGCGGCCTTCAAACAGGCCGGCGTCATCCGCGCCTCGTCGATTGGGCACATGTTCGACCTGACGATGGCCTTTTCCGGCCAACCATTACCGCGCAGCGATAAGGTGGCCATCATTACCAACGCCGGTGGCCCGGGTATTATGGCGACTGACGCCATCGAAAAAATCGGCCTTAAAGTGGCCGAACTGAATGACGATACTAAGAAGAGGCTGCGGGCAGCATTGCCGGCGACAGCCGCAGTCAATAACCCGGTCGACGTGATCGGCGATGCGTTGGCTGATCGCTACAAGGCCGCCATTGAAATCGTCACCTCAGACCCCAACGTCGGCATTTTGATCGTCATCCTCACTCCCCAGTTTATGACAGAGATCGAGGAAACGGCCCACGCAGTCGGCCAGATAGCCGACTCGACCGACATCCCCGTCATAGCCTGTTTTATGGGTGAGGCCAGCACGAAGGAAGGCATCAAGATACTACAGAAGAGCAATGTGCCTAATTACATAGTGCCTGAGGATGCGGTAGCCGCCATCAAGGCTATGGTGGATCAGCGTAAATGGCAAGACAAACCGATGCCCACATTCGAGAATGCGGATGTGGACCGCGATAAGGTAGCCCAGATTTTCAAGAAGGTACGCGACGACGGCCGACTCCAGATCGGCGACGCGGAAGCGCGCGACATCCTGGACGCCTACCAAATTCCTCAACCGGCATCAAAACTGTGCAAGACGGCCAACGAAGCGGTGGCCTTCGCTGAAGAGATCGGTTTTCCCATTGTAATGAAGATCACCTCGCCCGACATCCTGCACAAGACGGACGTGGGCGGCGTGCAGGTCGGCCTGGCCAATGCGGATGAGGTACGGGCAGCTTTTGACGCGATGATCGCACGTGCCCGAGAAGCCAAGCCCAAGGCAGATATCTGGGGTTGTCTCGTCCAGCAGATGTTGAAAGGCGGCAAGGAAATCATCCTCGGCATGAACCGTGACCCGCAGTTCGGACCGCTGGTCATGTTCGGTCTGGGCGGTATCTACGTGGAAGTCCTTAAGGACGTCGCCTTCCGTGTTGCCCCTTTCTCTCGTCCGGAAGCATACGACATGATGCAGGAGATTCGCTCTTACAAGTTGCTGACCGGCGTTCGCGGCCAGGCGCCATCGGACATGGAAGGCATCGTCGATACGTTGCTCAAGATATCGCAGTTAGTGACGGATTTTCCGGAAATTGTGGAGATGGATATTAACCCTCTGATGGTATTTGATGAGGGCAAGGGTGTGATGGGCATCGACATGCGGCTGGTACTGGCTCCCTAACGGCGCCGCAGATCACCGGTCGAACGTCGATTGGTACAATAGAGACGCAAACTAGTCTGCAGACAACTGAAAACTAAAAACAGAAGCCAACGGGGGCAGGTTTGCTCGTCCGTCGATTGTGACCACATCGGGTCGCGATCTCATCCAAGGACTGCGAACTTGCCTCTTTGGCGCTAGCATACCTTAGGAGGGTGTAACTATGTCTACGTTGTCCGTCCCGATAGAAGATGTCATTGCTCGCGAGATTCTGGACTCGCGGGGCAACCCCACGGTAGAAGTGGAAGTGCTGCTGGAGGACGGCTCGGTCGGTCGAGCTGCGGTGCCGTCGGGCGCCAGCACCGGCGTGCACGAGGCGCTGGAACTGCGTGATGGCGAATCCGATCGCTACGGCGGCAAAGGCGTGCAGCAAGCCGTAGAAAACGTCAATGTGGCCATTGCCGAAGAGATCTATGGATGGGATGCGTTCGATCAGGGCGGACTGGATGCCTTGCTGCTCGGCCTGGACGGAACGCCCAACAAGAGCAACTTGGGCGCGAACGCAATTTTGGGTGTCAGTCTGGCTGTCGCTAAGGCCGCCGCCAACTCGCTGGAGCAGCCCCTATACCGCTACCTGGGCGGCGTCAGCGCTCGCACGTTGCCGGTGCCGATGATGAACATCTTGAACGGCGGCGCACACACCGGCTGGCAGAGCACAGACTTCCAGGAATTTATGGTTATGCCCGTTGGCGCCCCCAACTTCGCTGAGGCGCTGCGCTGGGGATCCGAGATTTACCAGGCCCTGAAGAAAGTACTCAAGGGCAAGGGGTATAGCACCAACGTTGGTGACGAAGGCGGCTTCGCCCCGGCCCTGAAGAACGACGAAGAAGCCATTGAGTCGATATTGGAGGCCATTCAGACCGCCGGCTATAAGCCCGGTGAGCAGGTGCGAATCGCGCTTGATCCGGCAGCTTCTGAGCTGTGGGAGGACGGCAAGTACCACCTGCGCATTCAGGGCAAGACACTGACCAGCGACCAGATGGTGGCTTTGTGGCAGGAGTGGGTGGAGCGCTACCCCATTATCTCTCTCGAGGACGGGCTGGCGGAAGACGACTGGGATGGATTTGCAGCTCTGACAGCTGCCGTCGGCGATAAGGTACAGATTGTAGGCGACGACCTGCTGGTAACCAACGTCGAGCGGCTGGAGAAAGCCATCCAAATGAAGGCTGCCAACAGCATCCTGATCAAACTGAACCAAATCGGATCTTTGAGCGAGACGCTGGCCGCCATCGAGATGGCCCACCGGGCCGGATGGACGGCCGTCGTCAGCCACCGCTCGGGTGAGACCGAAGACACCACTATCGCCGACCTGTCGGTGGCGATGAACACCGGCCAGATCAAGACCGGCGCTCCCTGCCGTTCAGACCGTGTAGCCAAATACAACCAGTTGTTGCGCATCGAGCAGGAATTGGGTGAGGTCGCTATCTATCCCGGCTTGCAGGCCTTCTATAACATCAAGAGCTAGCTATTCTTTCACAGAACGCCAAAAGGCCCGCCAGAAATCTGGCGGGCCTTTTTTTAACCAATCAGAATTTGCAGCTTATCTCTCAATCGTGAGACTGACGTCATCCACATACATGGCCGTCGTCCGCCCGGTGCCGCCGTTGTTGTAGACACCGAAGTAGATCGACAGCGTTCTGCCGGCGTAGCGTGTCAAGTCGTAAGAGCCGGCCACCCACTGGTTGGCATTCGACAGCGATTGATCGACGTAGCCGATCAGGTAGAATTGCTCGTCCAGCAATAACACCAACTGTAGGTCGCGCGGGAAAACGTCATTGCTGATAGGATAGGTCCAATAGTTCAAAGTCGCCCGCTCGGCGTCAGCCGGTATGGTTACCGTCTGCCAGACCGAGGAGTAACCATATACGTCATATCCGTGCGCGATACCCACTCGCGCGGACCGGGAACCACTATGAGCAACGGTCGTGCTGTAGCTGCCCGGCGTCTGGGTTTGAGGGAAGACCCAATCGGAATCGTTCTCGAAACCCCCGTTGACGATCAGGTCAAACGTCCCGGTTGGCATCGGCGTGTCCGTGGGCCCGGGCGTAACGGTTGTTGGAGGTGATGGCGGGGGCGTAAACGTAGACGTCGGCAGTGGCTGCTCAGGAGACGGGGTGGGTGTGGGCGTCGTCGTTGGCCCCGGCTGTGTCGGGCCGCCCATAGCCGCCAAGGCCGCTGCCGCTTGCACCAGGCCATAGCCGTAATCGTCGTCGTGTCCCGGCGCACCCAGGTCGAGCGCCGTCGATTGAATCGCCTGCCGGACTTGCTGGGCAGTG
>CAZHBM010000198.1:0-7260 GCA_964529945.1 uncultured Anaerolineales bacterium
GGAAGCTTCGATGTCTCTGTGGCGCAGTGACCGGCCGGGATTCTCCGATCCACAGGCCTGGCAGGACACGCTGGAAGTGATGCAAGCCGCAGGCCTCGTCGAACAAGCGCTCCCAGTTGATCGACTATATTCCAATCAGTTTCTGCCTGCTTCGAACTGATCGATCTCTATAGCACGGATTCTCTATTTCACGCTGAGGACAAAGCACTATGCGCATCGTTGTAACCGGCGGAGACGGACAGTTAGGCCAGGCGCTACGTCGGGCCCACAGCCAGTTGCGTCATGCCACCCCTGATTCTCGGTGGACGACCGACGAACTGATACCGGTGGACCTGCCCGACTGGGACATCACTGATCCCCACCAAGTAGAACGCCTGGCACAATTGGCTCCAAGCGTGGTCATTCACTGCGCCGCACAAACCAACGTCGACGGCTGCGCCCGCGATCCGGAATCGGCCTACAAGGTAAACGCCTTCGGCACACAAAACGTCGCCCTGGCATGTCAGCGAGCCGGGGCAGCCATGGTGTACGTCAGCACCAATGAAGTATTTGATGGGAATACCGAAAGTCCGTATCTTGAGTTTTCAACTACCCGGCCAATCAATCCCTATGGAGCGTCGAAGCTGGCTGGAGAGGATATGGCTGCCAGACTGCTCCACCAACTTTACATTGTGCGAATATCTTGGCTGTTTTCACCTTGGGGCAATAGCTTCGTGAGCAAGATATTGGACCGAGCCAGCCAACAAGGGCATTTACGCGTGGTCACCGATGAGGTTGCCAATCCAACCTACGCGCCGGATTTGGCGCAGGCATTGCTGCAGCTTATTGAAACAGAACACTACGGCATTTTTCATCTCGTCAATGAAGGCTATTGCTCACGTTACCAATTCGCCGAGGAGATATTGAAACAAGCCGGACAACAACATATCCCTCTGCAACCAATTACCAGTGATCAGTTCCAGAGAGCTTCGACGCCGCCTGCGTTCGCCCCGTTACACAATAGCGTTGCGGCGGCTTTGGGAATTCGGCTGCCGCCTTGGCAAGCGGCCCTGGAAGACTACTTCCAGCAAAAAGGCATCCAGGAATAATCAAAAGAGACCCGGAATGTCCTGCTGCTGGCCCAGGTCTCCACTTGTGCACGAACAATTTCGAGGTGCTTAGACCTCGCGCACATCCACAATCTTCACAACTTTGTCCCGAACTCGCTCGACCAATTCGTCCTTGTCAACTCCGGACACCTTCATGACAATGTAGGCGCTCCGGGCATCTTCACCCCAGAAGGTGCCCAAACTGATAATGTTGCCCCCCATTTCGGTGACCACGTTGCCCAGCTTGGCCAATTCGCCGCGCCGATCTTCACAAAGAACCGTAATACGCACACCCTGGTCGCGAGCTCCAAGCATTTCGAGAAACGCCTTAAAAATGTCGGTCTCGGTGATAATGCCCACCAGATCGTCGTCACGCATCACTGGCAGGCCGCCAATCTTGCGGTCGATCATCTGCCGCGCAGCTTCTTCAATCGGAGCATCCTGTTGGACGGTCACAACCTCTTTGGTCATCACCTCTTTGACCTTGATCCGAGAATACAGATAGTGCATCTCGTACACGGAAAGCGACGTCGCCGGGGAGGGTGCAGCATACAGCAAATCGGTTTCCGAGACAATGCCGATCAAACGGCCGTGTTCATTGACTACCGGGAACCGGCGTATCTTTTCGTCCTTCATTCGTTTGAGAGCGGCATCTACCGTAGCATCGGGCCTGACTGTCAAAGGATGTTTATTCATCCGTTCACGAACTAGCATTTTTGGAGCCTCCTTATTTCATGAGCGCCAACAGGGCAAATTCGCGGCAGTGAAGGGGAGAAAACAACGTCGTCTTCTCCCATATTATAACAACTCCGAAAATTTTGTCCAGGAACTTTCTGCGCCGATCATTGCTGAATCCGCGTTGGAAACTCCGCCAACCGCCAGTCATTCTTCCAGGCACAGCACTCGTTCGAGCGCCGCCCGCAACTGCGCAGATCGCACAGGCTTCGCCACGTAATCATCCATCCCGGCCTGCAGAAAACGCTCTACATCCCCTTTCATAGCGTGTGCAGTCATCGCAATTATCGGCAAATGAGCATCGGAATCTGTCTCTCGTTCTCGAATCAGTCGTGTCGCCTCGATGCCGTCCATTTCGGGCATTTGCACGTCCATCAATATCACATCGTAATGACCGGTTTCCAAGGCTTGTATCACTTGCACACCGGTGGTGACAACAGTCACTTGGTGATGTCCCAGTCGTTCCAACAATCGAATGGCCACTTTTTCATTAATTAAGTTGTCTTCGGCCAGGAGGATCCGAATCTCCTGTGACTTCGTTTCACCTTGCTGAGAGACGGATGATGCAGCTTGCGCCTGCGGGCGCTGGCAGAAAGCGGCTGACAGGGTGTCGTAGAGCAGCTGTGACCTTACCGGCTTGGTAAGAACACCGTCAAACAACTGGTTTTCCACCCTACTGATCGTCCGCCGATCATCGATCGATGACAGAAGCAGCAGTAACGAGTTCTCAAGGCTGTATTTCGAGCGTATCTCTTTCGCCAATGTCTCGCCGTCCATACCGGGCATCTGCATATCGATCAGGATTATGTCGTATATCTGATCACCATCAGCAAATTGGCGCATCCGCTGCAGGGCATGGACACCTCCGGCCGCTTCGTGGACCACGACGTGCCATCGCTCGAGTTGCTTTCTCAGAACCTTTCGATTGGTGTCGTTGTCGTCCACGACCAAGGCACGCTTGGCTTTCAAACCTGGCGGGGAGGCGAGCGGATCGGAGATCGGCACCAGTGATTCCCTCAACGGCACCTCAAACCAGAAGGTTGAACCGACTTCCACCTGGCTTTCCACGCCAATTTGTCCGCCCATCAATTCGGTCAGGCTCTTAGAAATGCTCAACCCCAGGCCTGTTCCCCCGTATAGCCGCGTATTGGAGGCGTCAATCTGAGAAAACGGCTTGAACAGCTGGCTCATCCGCTGGACAGGGATACCAATGCCGGTGTCGCGAACTTCCACCCTTAGTCGAAGGTCATCTTTCGACCCGGAAAGGGAGTGCACTTCAATCAATATCTCTCCCTGCTCTGTGAATTTGACGGCATTGTTGGCCAGATTTGTGAGCACCTGGCGCAACCGATTGGGATCACCGCGCACGCCACGGGGTACATCCGGATCAATGATATAGTTGAATTCAAGGTGCTTTTGCTGTGCCCTGATTGCCAATATTTCGACTGCACTCTCGACTACATTCCACAGGTCAAAATCCATATCTTCCAGCTCGAGTTTGCCAGCCTCGACCTTGGAGAAGTCCAAAATATCGTTGATGATATTAAGCAGTGATTCGGCACTGTCTCTCGCCGTCCGGGCATACTCGAGTTGTTCGGCGCTCAATGCGGTATCCAGCAGCAGTTCGGTCATACCTATGACGCCGTTCATCGGCGTTCTGATCTCGTGACTCATATTTGCCAGGAATTGGCTTTTGGACCGGCTGGCCGCCTCAGCTTGATCCCGAGCTTCCGCCAATTCCTGAGCCTGACGAGCCAGTGAAGCACGCTCCCGCTCCACCTCCGCGTGCAGCCGGCTATTTTCCAACGCTTGACCGGCAGCCGCAGCAATGTTTTGAGCCAGACTGATCTCCTCTTCAGTGAACTGACGAGATTCCAGGGAATCGAGGCCCAAGGTACCAACCACCACGCCGCGGACTACGATCGGCACCAACAACATTGAGAGTGTACCACGTATCCGAGCCAGCTCGTGAAAAGCCGCCTGTCGCTCATCCTGTTGCGCATTTTCAATCACCAGTGGCTTTTTCTTGCTGATTACCTCCTGGGTCGCCGTGTTGTCCACCACCGAAATCTTTGTTCCCAAAGCGCTGGGACGATCTCCGCGCCTGTATTCGGCACGCACATTCAAAAAGGTACCGTCCTCCGACATAGCGCCAAACGCCGCCTGAGGCACATCCAGCGCCAACGCCAATTCCGTACAAACTCTTTCCATAACCAAATCAGGATCCAAGGTGGACGAAATGGCCGCCATTACACGGTTGAGGAGCAACGTACGCTTCAGGCTGCGCTTCATTTCCTCCTGCGCCCGTCTACGTTCTGAAATGTCAGTCCCGATAGAGAGGACGCCTGTCACTTCGCCATTTTCGCCCAGTATCGGACGATTACTCCAGGCAACCCAGACGCGATCACCGTCTTTGCGCATATTCTCGTTTTCACGGTAGGCGTATTTTTCCGGATGTTGCGTCAGTTCTTCCATCATCGAGCGCAAGTCGCTGCCTTCCGAGTCCACTGCCGGCACGATGGTGTCGATGATGTCCTGTCCGATCAGCTCTTGGGCCGAATAATTGAAGAAGCGTTCGGCATAATCGTTACAGAAACTGATGTGCCCCCAGGTATCCAGGCGAAGGATGATGCTGTTGGCACTTTGTACCAATTCTCGATAACTGGTTTCACTCTGGCGCAGGGCCTCTTGCGTGTCAACGCGAATTATGGCATTACCCATCAATGTCGCGATGACCTCCAGGCTGGATCGCGAATCCTCCAGCACCTCGGGGACATCGGCGGAGGCTACCAGTAGACAGGCAATGACCTGCCCTTCGTGGTGTACAGGAACGATCCCAGCAGCTCGGGCGTTGTTCAGCAAGACCCCGTCCAACGCGGGCAATACGTTCCGTTCGGTATACACGGGCACGCCTTGGAAGACGAGCTGGGCGAAGGCAGCGCCAGGTCCAACCCACAGCCCATCTATCACCAAGCCGGAGTCTTCCGGTTTCCGGTAGACCAGCCTCAAGGTATTTTCCGCACGATCGACCAGATAGACAGCGCCGCAATCCATTCCGGACACCCGAATCGCTGCATCCACGCATAAGCCTAAGGTCTCGTCCCATCCTTGCGCAGCACTGAGTGCGATGCCCAAATCGCGCTGGATGTGAGTTTGTTCTTCCGCCCTTCTGCGTTCACTGATATCGCGAGCGACGCCGCGAAAGCCGACAACGAACCCATTCACGTCGCGGATGGCAGTGATCGTCGTTTCACAGGGAAACACACCCCCGAGATTGCGTTTTGCTTCGTGGATCACCGACTGGATGCCAGAGCCCTCCGATAGTCGTCGTCGTAGCGAGTCCAGGTCATCGCCAGGGGTTGGCACCATCAAGTGCGCCAGATTGAGACCGGCAACCGTATCTTCGATAGGAAAGCCAAACACCCGCGAAAAGGCGCGATTTGCATACGTCAGGTTGAAATCGATATCACTTTCGAAGACAGGATCGGGCAAGAGCTCGGCCATATCGCGGAAACGCGCCTCGCTCTCCAGCAATGCCGATTGGCGCGCCTGCACTGCCTGGCGCATCCGTTCGAAACTTGATGCCAGGCTTCCAACCTCGTCACCTGCCTTCAATTCGATCGGCCGACCATAATCTCCATCGGCCATGCTCTCTGCCGCACGGCTCATCGCTCGAATCGGGCCGACTATGGAGCGCGCCAGAATCAGGGCCACAATCATGACGAGAATGATCGTCAACCCCATGATACCGAACAAGGTACGAATTGCGCCGCCGGCTACTTCTCTAAGACGGTCAATTGTCACAAGTTGTTGCCGCGCCAGGTCACTCTGCATAGCAGCCACTGGCGCCACGACTTCGTCCACAGGGGTGACGATGCCCACGCTCCATCCGGTGACCTGCACGGGGTGATAGGCAATGTATTGTTCGCGGGTCGCACTACTATTGGGTGAAGCCGAAGCTAGATAGGTCGTGACGCCGGTACGCCCCTGTTGCATCTGTTGGATGATGCCGAGCAAGACCCCATTTCTTGAGTCCGCAAGGAATAGTGGCACGCGTTCACCTGGGCCGAAGTTCTTCTTGAGATCGTCATCGAAATTGATCAACAGCGCGCCATTTTCTGGAAAGGCGATTGCCTGTCCTTTGGCGGTGATCAAAAATGCAAACCCTGTTTTTCCCGCGTGGATAGCGTTAACTCGATTGATCAATTCCTGCAGCGGAACGTCAATACCGACGACAGCTACTAACTGATCGTCCTTCTCTCTATAGACGGGAACGACGCAAGATACCGTCCAACCCATCCCGGAGGAATCCCAATATATCGATGTCCACACCGGCTCACGGCTGGGGTTGTGATCGGCATCAGCCAGGTAATATGATTCGTGTGAGGTCACATCAAGATTGGGATCAGACTCCTCCCGAGTATTGACATAGACCGGCTGTCCATCCACAAAACGCATACCACGTGTAATCTGGCTGGCGGTATTAATGTATACCTGGCCTGCCAAAGGATTGCGATTGCCGATACTTTGGAAGTCTTTCTCCAAGAACTCGGTAACAAAGATTTCTCGCCACAAATCGTCACCAATTGCACCGTCCTGCAATCTTCGGCTCGACAATCTGAACCACATATTGTGGAAGTTCCGGCGCGCGTAAACGTCGCCTTCCGGACTGGAGAAATAGGTACTGGGGTGAGCATACCGCCCCAAAGTCTGGGCATGGTCGTATAGATAGACGGCCGCGTCGGCGAGAGCAATGGCATCAGTCTCCACACTGCTGAGTTCCAGGTGAAGCTCGGTGGCTGAATCCGCCGCAAGGAAGGCCAAATTCGACCTCAATTGCTGGGCCAAAGCCTGGCTGCTTCGATCAGCCGCCTCTTGAGACACTTGGCGATTTGTCTCTTCGGCTACCTGAATCATGCTCATCAGATTGCTGTAACCAGCCAGGCCCACTATGCCGAAAGGAATTATGGCCATAATCAGCAGGGCCAAAGCCAGATTCGAGAAAAGACTCGTTCGCATATCGGTAAATCCTTTTTTCGCCTAGTGCCGTTGAAAAGCTCCCTCATAACCACGCGATAGAGGTTCGATGCACGCACTCTGCAGTGGCCTGTACACACGTTGGGGTCGATAATATTCTAACGTGCAGGATTCTGCCTGTCAACAATACGGCAATTGTCACCCGATTCACCAGCAATCGTTTCACGCGGGTTGCCCAAAGGGTTCATTTGGGGTAAAGTGTCGACAGAAGGCTGCAGTGACCACGAACTGTGCCCGTACTTTAGTTGAACCTTGCATAGTGTGCAAGGGGCTTTTTAGGATTGTTTTCAGGACAAGACGATGAGCAACTCAGAATACGACGTGATAATTGTTGGCTCGGGAATGGGAGCGTTGGCCGCCGCCGGCCTGTTGGCAGGTCTGAAACGACAGAAAGTTCTCA
>CAZHBM010000199.1:0-5477 GCA_964529945.1 uncultured Anaerolineales bacterium
CCGTCGCAACCCTAGCTGGCCATCATCTTGTCGATGGCGGGCACGCGTTGGCGGACGAGTTGTTGGATCTCTTCCAGGCGTTGCGGGGTGTGGCCCTCGAAGCGCAGGGTAATCAAGGGTTCGGTGACCGAGGAGCGGGCCAGCGCCCAGCCGCCGTCGAAGGCGATGCGGACGCCGTCGATGGTGCTGATTTCGTGATCGGCGAAGGCTGCCTGCAGGTCACTCAACACCTTGGGCTGCTCTTCGGGCGGGCAGGGCAGCCGCAAGTCGGGCGTGATGGGGTAGTGCGGAATCTGGTCCACCAGCGCCGATAGCGGGCTTCTGGACAGGCTCAGAATATGTAACATCAGCAAGGTGGCGTACAGGGCGTCGTCGCGGTTCAATTGGCCAAAGAAGAAGTGGCCGCTGATTTCGCCACCCAGGATAGCGTGCTCGCGCATCATGGTCGTCTTGATAAAGGTGTGGCCCGAGCGTTCCATAACGGGTTTGCCGTGCCAGCGTTGAATCTCCTCGGCCACGATGCTGGAGCACTTGATGTCGTAGACCACGCTGCGGCCGCCGGCGTCGCTGGCCAGTGGCAGCAACTGGCGCACGAACAGCACCAGGGTCTGGTCGCTGGGCAATATTCTTCCGGTTTCGTCGACGAATACCGCCCGGTCGCCGTCACCGTCGTAGGCAACACCCAGGTCCGCCTTTTCAGCGACGACCTGGGACGCCAGGCCCTGAATGTGCTCGGGAACGGCCGGGTTGGGGTCGCGGTTGGGGAAACGCCCGTCGATGGTGCAGAAACGCTCAACGACTTCATATCCCAGGCGGCGCAGCACGGCCGGCGCGATCTCGGACAGACAACCGTTGCCGGCGTCGACGACCACCTTGCGCCCGGCCCGGACGTCAAAGAAGCCGGCCAGGTGGTCCTGGTAGGCCGGGAGCACGTCGGCGCGGTCCCAAAAACCGGCGGCCGGGGGGAATTGGCGCTCAACAACCGCACGGCGAAGTTGGGTCAATTCGCTTTCGGTGATCGGCTGACGGTCGAGCATCAGCTTGAAGCCGTTGTACTCGGGCGGATTGTGGCTGGCGGTGACCATCACCACCGGCTGGACGTTCAACAGGTCCTGGGAGAAATACAGGGCCGAGGTGGGAATCAGCCCCAAATCGGTCACGTGGCAGCCAACGTCCATCAACCCCTGGCACAGGGCACCTTTCAGCAGCGGCGTGCTGGGACGGGCGTCACCGCCGACCAGCACCCGCGCCCCATCGAGGCGCGTGCCCACCGCCTTACCAAAATCGAGCGCGAACTCCGGCGTCAGTTCCTGGCGATAGCGGCCGCGGATGTCACAACCCTTAAAAATCGACAAATCATACGCTGAGTCAGTCACGGTTCTTATTCCTTGTTGCCTAACTTATTGCACATACCCGCGGCGAAGGCACTCCTGGCGAAAGCGTCGGTAGCCCTGGTCGTAAGCATCGGCCCACGCGCCGCCCCTGGGCGATACGCGTTCCACGATGCGAACCATGGCTCGGGCGGCCGGCACGATACCCGGATACCAGGTGCCCGCCGCGGCCAATAGAGCGGCACCCATTGCGCCGCCGCTGATCTGAGGCCGGGCCAGGCTGCGTTGCAGGACGTCGGCCCTGATTTGCGTCCAGGCGGTGCTGTGGGTCCCGCCGCCGGCGTTGAAGATCGTGTCGCCCACCTGCCCTCCCAGACCTTGCAGCATCTCGTAGGCCAGCCGTTCCAGGTAGCCGACCCCTTCCAGGTGGGCGGTGTAATCGACGGCCTCGTCGCTTATTTGGCCGAGGGTGAAGCCTTCGGCTTGCGGCCGGGCAAAGGGAAAACGTTCTCCGTGCCGCGCCAGCGGGTACATCACGACGCCGGTGGGGCTCAATTGCATGGCCTGCTGGTTGAGTTTTTCCCAGGACGGGCGTGGAAAGCGTTGGGCGATCGCCTCCCCGCCGGTGTTGCTGGCTCCGCCGGGCAGCCAATAGCCGTCCGGACTCTTGTGGCTGTAGATGCGGCCCTCGGGGTCCAGAAGGAGCGACCGGGTGACGCCCTTGATCACCAACGTCGTGCCCAGTGTGGTGCACCAGTCACCCGGCGCCACCGCCCCGGTGGAGACCTGCGAGGCGCAGCCGTCGGTCATACCGGCCAGAATGGGCACGCCCACGGGCAGACCGGTCGCCTCGGCCGCCTGGCGGGACACGGCGGCGATGGGCGTGCAGGGAGCGACCACGACCGGCAGTTTGCTCAGCGGGATCTCGAGTCTGTCTTCGATGAAGGCCGGCCACTCGTCGCGCAGCAGGTCGTAGCCGGTCTTGAGGGCGTTGGAGTAATCGGTCCTGGAGAATTGCCCGCTCAGGCAGCCGGCCACGTAGTCGGCGGCGTGCACGAACTTAAAGACCTGGTCGAACAGTTCCGGTTGGTGGCGGCGCAGCCACAGGATTTTGGACAGGGCAAAGGCCGGGCTGAAGCGATAGCCCAGCTCGGCCGCCAACTGTTGGCCGGCCTGTTGGACCGTCTGCGCCTCTTCCTGGGCGCGGCCGTCGTTGTACATCAAAGCCGGGCGCAGGGGCCGGCCGGCCTGGTCGATGGCCACCACGGTGCCTGAGGTGGAGGTGATGGCCAGCGCCTCGATGGTCGAGGCGGGCAGTCCTTGCTCGTCCAGTTCCGCCACCAGCCGGCGCAGGGCCTGGGTCAACGCCTGCCACCACATAGCCGGGTCCTGTTCCGACCAGCGATCGGGCAGGCCGCCGGCGAACGAGGCGGTGAAGGCCTCATCCGACTGGGCCAACACGGTTCCCTGGCGGTCACAGGCCAGCACGCGCGCGCCTTGGGTGCCGACGTCGATGCCGAGGACAAGCATAGCGTTGCTCCTTGGTGATTGCTGAGGTGAGAAAAGCGCCCGGCAAAAAGCAGCCGGTCCAGGTAGCGCAACTGGCCGCGCAACAGGCCCGGCAGACAACGAATTAAACTAAGTTAATTCTTTCACATGTTCACCGGAATGTCAACCGGTATGGTTTATGGAGACGATCTTGATTCCGGTGAGTGAAGGCGGCAAAGCTTGGCGTTCAGGCAACGAATATCCTCTCGGACCTGCGTCCTGAGAGCAGGTTTGTCTGCCTTACGGTTCTTGGCAAGGTCCGCCCTTGTCAGGGGATGACTGGTTGCCCGGCGGGCCACGCATGTCCCGGCTTCTCACGGGTGACCCGCCAAGAGCTGGACAAGGGGGAGCGGCCGAACAACACAGTCACTGGCGGTGGCCAAATTGGAGAGCAATTTACATGCGTTTGTGCACAATCGTGGACATTTCGTTGACATATCTTGGCCGGACGTGCTATAATTTTGGTGTATATTCGCGTCGGTTTTCACACAACTACCTGCCTGGCAACAACGTACCGGTTGGGGTGGAACAAGAACGAACCCGGCCGCCTGGCGGTCCTGGGCCGTAAGAGGGGGAGATAGGATGGCACAGTTGCTCGTTAGTGTGGCACAAATTGTGGTTGCGGTTTTATTGGCCATTATTGCTTCCTACCTGGGGCTGGTTCTGTTCAATCGGGCCACCCGCCATTTGGACGAGTGGCATGAGATCAGCCAGGGCAACCCGGCTATGGGCGTGGTGCTGGGGGCGGTTATTGTGGGCATTGCCATTATATTGCGCCCGGTGTTGACGGTCCCGCCCAGCCTGGATACGGGCAATTTGTACCCGATCTACGCGTTGTTGACGCAGGTGGGCGGCGTGGCGATCGGGCTGATCTTGGCGCTGTCGGCCATCCTGTTCGCCGTGGCCTTGTTCGATCAATTGACCGGCCAGATCGACGAACTGGCGGAACTGCAAAAAGGCAATATGGCGGTGGCGGCCATCCTGGTGGGCGTGATATTGGCCGTGTCACTGCTGATGAGCGCAGCCATCGAACAAATTATGCGTTGGTTTACCGCCGTCATCATGTAGGCGGCTTTTTTTGAGGACACGATATGTAGCGTCTGCGAGGCTGGCCTGAGGAGGCTGTGGGCTGATATGGACGACACAATTACTATCCGGACCGAGTTACTGAGCGAGAATGCCATTCTGATCATATTGGGCGGTCGTTTCGACGCCACCAGCGTCAATCCGATGAAGGAAGTCTTCAAAGACCTGATCGGAGGGGCGATCACTGAGGTAGTCGTAGACATGCAGCGGGTGACTTTCATCGACAGTGCCGGCCTGTCGGCCCTGGTGTCGGCCTTGAAGCTGGTACGGCGCATCGGCGGGGACCTGTGCATTGCCGGAATGCAGCCCCAGGCCAAGACTGTTTTTTCGCTGACCATGCTGGATCAGGTGATTCCCATCTACCCCGACCGCGAATCGGCCATCGCCAGCCTGGACCTACACCCCGAGTCGGATGGCGGGGAAGGCCGCACGTCACGGTCCGACGCCAATTGTTAGTCTCCCCGGCCGGCCGGGTGCCGTAAGCACGGCTTACTCCTCTGCGTCCGGCGGGCCTTCCCAGGGGATGTCCTCTACGTCCATATGCTCGGCCAGCAGCGCGCTGGCCTGTTCGGCGTACTCTTTGGGGACCAGCACCTGTACCTGACCCAACCCGTCGACGGTCAATCCCATCACCGGCCCCAGGCTCTCGTACTTAAGCAGCGCCGGGATATCGTTGGCCTCGAGGCGGCCTTTTACGATCTCGGCCTCAAGCACGCCGGACGCTATGTACACCTCCGCCAGGTTGGGATCACCGGTCGATCTTTTTTTGCCGAAGAACATGTGTCTAGACTCCTGTTTGTGTGTGACGTCTGCTCAGGAAGACCCTCTGTGCGCCCCAAGCCTCAAGGTCTGTCCGGCGCAGGCACCGGGGTGAGGCACTGCCGGTTACCGGTCAGGCCTGCCTGTGGACGGCCAACATGGTCATGTCGTCCGAGAAATCCGCGTCGCCGATGTGCCGGCGGACGGCCACCATCACCGCCTGCAAGACGGCTTCGGCCGAGGTGAAGGGCTGGCCGACGGTGGCGTATAGGCGCTCCAGGCCGAACATCTCTCCGCCGGCCGAGACGGCTTCGGTGATGCCGTCGGTGTAGGTCAGCAGGGTGTCTCCGGCATTCATAAACGCCGTGCCGATTCGGAAAGGGATATTCTCGGTGACACCCAGCAGCGGCCCGGTGGGCATCAGGGTCTCGATATGGCCGTCGGCCCGGATCAGGATCGGCGGCAGATGCCCGGCGTTGATGTGGTGCACCCAGCCGGTCCGGCAATTGATTATGCCGAAGAAGAGGGTGGCGAACATATAGGCTTCGTGTTGGTGATGGCGCAGGATGTAGGCATTGGTGCGCGCGACGGCTTCCAACACCTCGGCCGGCGTGGCGTGATTCTGGTCGGCGTAAGCCCGCAACAGGCTGCGGGTCAGGGCCATAAAGATGGCTGCACCGACGCCTTTGCCGCTGACGTCGGCGATGACGGCGCCCAGGTAGTCGTCGGGCACCATAAAGGCGTCGTAGAAAT
>CAZHBM010000199.1:5487-7228 GCA_964529945.1 uncultured Anaerolineales bacterium
CCTTGACGTTCTTGAGGTAGGGCCGGACCTCCGGGGCGTCGGGACCGACCGTGATGGCGAGCTTGCGCTCGACGCCGGTGGTCGTGTCGAGGACCCACAGGTCGCCGGCCACCTCGTAGGCGGGGTCGAAACGTTCCGCAATTTGCCAGCCCTCGGGCCGGGGCAGGCTGGCGGGCAGGAAATCGGACTGGATCTGGCGACCGAGCTCCATCTCGTGCTTGATGGCCGCCAGGTAATCCTGCTCCTGGTCACGCAGCCATTTCTTTTCCAGGGCGGCGCTGACGCGCGCCCTGAGCAAAACCGAGTTTATCGGCTTGAAAAGGTAGTCCTCGGCGCCCAGTTCGATGCAGCGAACGACGCTATCCATCTCGTCCAGGGCGGAGACGACGACCACCGGAATGTGCCGCATTTGGGGGTCGGCGTGCATAATTTCCAGCACTTGATAGCCGTTCATCTCGGGCATCATGATGTCCAACAGGACCATGTCGTAGCTGCGGCGCTTCAGGCTTTCCAGCGCCAGTCGGCCGTTCGCCGCCTCGTCGGCCAGGTGACCCAGGCGGGCGACGCGCCGGGCCAGCATGTCCCGGTTGGCCTCGTTGTCGTCGACGACGAGAATCTGAGCCTGACGTGGTTCCATGCGCACTCGAAATCCTTCCCCCGGGTTACCGGCCGGTTCCTTTGCTTACCAGTCCGCAGTATAGCACGATTCAAGTGTGCCTGCAGAAAAGGTGGAGTTGGGTTAAGTTTTCACGGGCGCATTTTCGTGGGCGGCGGGTCGCGGACCCGCCGCGAGCGAGGTCGTGAGTTGGGCGGACGTTGCCATCATTTATGACCTTCCTCAAAACAGCGTCAGGACAAGCTCCCTGGAAGGAAGAGGTGGACCCGCCGTGAGCGGCATCACGGGAGGGGACACGCGGGGGCCGGTCAGGTGGCGGTCAGGGCTTTGAGGGAGGCGCGGCTGCGCCGCCACAGCCAAATGGCCCGCACGCTATCGCCGGCGGTGACGGCCAGCATGCCGACGTACAGGCCGCTGACGCGGCCCCACAGGGTGCCGATCAACAGGATGGCGCCGCCCACGATCAGGAAGGCGACGACGGCTTCGCTGATGCCGCGGGTATGGCGGTTGTGGACCATCATCCCCTGGAACCAGCCGTAGAGTACGGCCAGGCACGGCGCGGGCAGGGCCAGCCACAGGCCGATGCGGGCCATCTTGACCAGCGGCGCGGGCAGGCCGGACAGAGAGCCGAACCAAAAAGAGCCGGCCGGCGTGGCAGCAAAGACCAACGCAGCAAATAGGGTAGCGCCAAACAGGAGTTGGGTGAAACGGCGTAGCGCCGGCAAGGACCCAGGTTCGTCCAACAGGGCGATGACCACTTCGGTATAGGCGATGCCGCCGCTGAACAACACCCATACCAGCCCATAGAGAACCGGCCAGGCGGCCAGCGAGTTGAGGGCGTCGGGCATACGGCTGATGGCCGCGCTGAGCGCCGGCTCGACCAAAACGCCCAGCATCTCGGTCAGCGCCAGAGGAATGTAAAAGGCCAGGAACGCCCTCAGCGTCAGGACCGGCGAGACCGGCTCGGCCCAACGCAGTTGGTCGCGCAGCACGGGCCGCACAATCCAGGCCACGAAGATTGCCTCGGCGACGATACCACCGGTGACCGATGTAGCCGCGACCATCACCCCTGGCAGATCGGTCAGCAGTGCCAGGATGGCCAGCATCACTATGTCGACCACCAGG
>CAZHBM010000200.1:0-7203 GCA_964529945.1 uncultured Anaerolineales bacterium
ACGTATTCCAGCAGCGCCGGGTCGAGCCGGCGACGGACGATGTCGTCGTAGATGCGGCGGGCTTCGTCGCGAGAGAGCACGTTGCCCTCCACCGGCCGGCCGTCGACCCACATGGTGAATTCAGAGATGGCCGCCTCTTCGGGCAGCGGGAAAAGGTAGGTGCCTTCCACGGTGCCCGGGCTGTCGTTGAGAAAAACCTGGTCGACGTGGGTGACGGCTACCTGGTCCTTTATGGTCACGTCGACGTGATGGTATTTGACGGTCAGATAGCTGGTTTCCGGGAAGTCGGGGACGATGACGCCATCGGCCGCCACCGGCGACCAAACCAGAGAAAACAGGATGAAGGTCAGAATCAGTGTTGAAAACAGCTTGGCGCGCATAAGTCACCTCCTGAAGGGTGAGTCAAAGCCGACTGATGAACTCTAGTTTCTGCGTGTGTGTCTACTGTCTAGACGAAGCGGAACGAATAAAGGTTCCACGTTGCGGCGATCAATGGTCTATTCCCATTTTCTATTTCTTATGGATGGAGGAGCCTCCATCCCTGGAGTTTGGCTCTTTACAGGCTGAACATAGGTTGAAATCAAGCAATGGGACGTGATTTGGAAGCTAGGTACGGGTGCTGGCGGCGACAGAATTGCGCAGGCCGGTCAACCAAAGCTCCTTTTTGTGCCAGTTGTCGCTGGTTGGTGGAGGAACCGCCCGAAAATCGTGGTCACCCCACATTACCGCCCGGTAACCACGCCATAAGGTAGCAAAAGACCATCGTCGCGCTCCCCGCCACCAACGACCGGGAGGCCTCGGGCCATCGAATAGTCCCCAGGCGCGGAAGGCAGCCAAGACCAACACAGCATACACCCAGGCTGTCCACTGGACAGAGGTGATGGCCGAGCGTTGGTTCCAACACTGCTTTTCACCCAACCCCAAGCCTGTCTTCAACTCCCGATGGGTGACTTCCAGTTCCCAGCGCTGCCATAACCAGGCCAGGATTTGCTCGATCGCCAGAGACAGACCCCAGCCTGTATCTTGTTTGACAGCCGAGATCAGGTAGAAGCCAGGTCTGCGATATTTACGGCGCGGTCGCTTCTTGCCTGCCAGCCAACAGTTGCCACGGACCACGATTAGAAACACCGGCTGCTCAGGCAGGCCTTCACGCAAGTATGGCCCCTCAACACGATAGGTGGCTTTCAGACTACGCCCGCGTACATCTACGCTACATGTTTGCCAACCCTCTCGTTCCGCTAGCCAATCTGCTGGCCGCAAGGCCTGCTCCCCATACTTGCGTGGGCGACCCCGTCCCCTATACGAAGGCGGGAAGTAGCGCAAACGCCGATTGCGCGCTGTCCGCACCGCAGCCACAGTTCGAGGTGGCAGCCCTCGCCAAAAACCAACCTTGTCATAGCCGCCATCCCCTAACACGAGCAAAAGCTGCCTCTCTCGTCCGGCTGCATCCAGTTGCTGCCGGGTCCAGGTCACTATTTCAAGCCCGGCTGCCCATTCCGTACATGCCGCACTCTCAGATGGTATCGCCTTGGCTGGGAAGGCGGGCAGCCACCGCAGCGGAACGGCGCGACTATACCCGGCTTCAATCGGAACCAGCCAGCCTCCATGCACAAAACGCTGCGCCCGATGAATACCTGGCATGAAGGGCGGTGTACGCGGATCCTTCAACCAATTTGTCCCGGGCATCTTCATACTGCAACGCGGCACTTGTACGCCATCCACTCCGATCGTATACGGCTCATTCCCTTCTACGTGCTTCACCGTCTCCCGAAATAGACATCCGGCGACCCTGGCTTCATCAAAACGCCGCCGACTGAATAGCCGGTACCAGGCTGTCCAATCCCCATCCGTCACTCCCAGGGCCAGCAGGCCTTGCGTGACAGTATGCCGGGCAAAGACGAACAACTCACTCATTACCAGCCCACACACCCGCAGAAAGACACGTTCTTGCCCAAACGCTGGCCGATGAGCTTCCAACAACTCAATCAATTTCTGCAAAAGGTTCGGATATGTGTTATACTTCATTGCGGGGCGCTCCTTGTTCTGTAAAGTTCTGTGCAAACTTACTTTACAATAAGAGCGCCCCTTTTTCAACCCCTATTCAAAAAAGGCCAAACTCCAGGGGTGGAAGGCCTTCCACCCACAAAAAATTAACGAGAGATAAGACCGGTCACGGCGACGTGGTCATCCACCAAGAAAATGGGACACACCCATTTATATCGGAAGAGTTGATGGGCAGCAAGAAAAAGTCTATACTGGATGACAGTCACAACAACAGACAAGTCCTTCAGAAGAGGAGGATCCCATGGGCAAACGCGTAGAACTTAATGCAACGGCACCTGATTTCACACTGGACGATTGGCGAGGCCAGCCCTATCACCTTTCCGATTTCCGTGGCAACAAGCACGTGATTCTCGTGTTTAATCGCGGTTTTTTTTGACCGTACTGCCGCCGGCACATGGCGCAGTTGCGCCAAGATTACCAGAAGTTTTTGGATAGGGACGCGGAGATACTCGTTGTCGGCCCCGAAGATGCAGACGCCTTCAAAGACTATTGGACCAAAGAGAATCTGCCGTTTCCCGGCTTGCCCGATCCCAGCCACAGTGTTTTGAAGTTGTACGGACAGGAAGTCGACCTCTTCAAAATGGGACGGATGCCCGCTCAAGCGCTGATAAATAAGCAAGGGAAAGTACGCTTCATACATTACGGCCACAGCATGAGTGACATTCCATCCAATGCAGAATTGTTGGGACTATTGGACCAACTGAACAAAGAAGAGGTCTCCGGAACCGCTCCCCAGGGCTGACCTGGGGAGCCGAGTCTTAAAAATTGACACCCTGGCCGAGTCGCCTCTTGACACTCATGACAAACTCCGTTATAATGGTGCTGTTAATGAAAACGATGCCCTGGTAACGTTTTCATACCCTTCCAAGGAATGTGGGATACATTCCAATCGGGTTCTGCGGAGTCGGCGTTGCCTACAATCAGTGATGTAGCCAAACGGGCAGGTGTATCTCCGGTCACCGTCTCCCGTGTCATCAACGGCGCCAAGCATGTCAATCCGGCCACGCGCCAAAAGGTGGAGCGGGTGATTGCCGACCTCGGGTACGTCCCCAATGTGGTCGCCCGTTCCTTGCGTTCCAAGCGGACACACACCTTGGGCCTTATGGTGCCCGACATTACCAACACCTTCTGGACGACCGTAGCCCGAGGTGTGGAAGACTCGGCTCAGAGCCACGGTTACTCCGTTTTTTTGTGCAACACCGACGAGAACCCAAGTAAACAGCTCCACTACCTGAATGCGTTCGTCGGCCAGCGTGTCGAAGGTATCATCCTCGCACCCCATAATTCCGACCCCGAACACGTGTCGGTGTTGCGGCAACGAAATCTGCCCAGCGTCGTCATCGACCGTTGCGTTCGAGGCTGGGACGTCGATAGCGTTTGTACCGACTCGATATCAGGCGCCAGGACATTGATGGCTCATCTCATTGGGCTGGGACACCGTCGTATCGCCATGATCACCGGTCCACTGAGCACCTCGACCGCCGAGGAGCGGGTAGCCGGCTATTGCCTGGCCTTGACCGAGGCCGGCTTGCCCATCGACGCCCGGCTGATCAAGCGCGGTGAGTTTCGCTCCCTATCGGGCGAGTACCTGACCTACCAGTTGTTGGACGAGGCACCGGACGTCACCGCCTTTTTTGCCGGCAACAACACCATCGCCAAGGGCGTGATTGAGGCTCTGGGCAAGCGCGGATTGCGGGTGCCCGAGGACAAAGCGTTGGTCTGCTTCGACGATTTTGCCGATACGGCCACATTTTTTCCTTTTATGACCGTGATCGTGCAGCCGGCCTATGAGATGGGCGCCAACGCGGTTCAATTGCTGTTCAGCCGGCTGGAAAACGGCGCGGGTCTGCGTCCTCGCCACGTGATCCTGCCGACCCGGTTCATCAAACGTTACTCCTGCGGCCGGCACCTCAAGGGAAGCACAAACGTGTCGCCCCTCAGTCTGCCTATACCTAAAGATGAACAGATGCACAGCGTTTTGGTTAAACCGTTGGACGAAGACACCAA
The DNA here is from genome assembly GCA_964529945.1 of uncultured Anaerolineales bacterium. GTDB lineage: Bacteria > Chloroflexota > Anaerolineae > 4572-78 > NAK82 > CAZHBM01. Next base: position 4,072 of record CAZHBM010000200.1, read on the forward strand.
ACCGCAACTGTGCGACTTTGGCGATGTGGTCGACCTGCAAATGCCGGCAGTGACCATGGTGTCCGACTTCGGCCGGTCCGACGTCAACCGCTTGCTGCGCGTCCTCGGCGGCCAGGAAGCCGACCGTGTGCCACACCTGGATCTATGGATCACCAGTCGATCCGTGTACGAGTATGTGTTGGGTCGTGAGGTGGACTATGACGCCCAAGAGCGGTTTACTCTGGGCGAGTGCGTCAGCCCTGAGGATCAGGTCGAGTTTGCGCAGCGCACGGGCATGGACGCAGTGGTATGCAATTTCCGCTGGCGGCCCAACAACGTATTTGAACGAGCATCGGATGGCAGCAGCCAATACGTCAACGGAACGATTAAGTCCTGGGCAGACCTGGACAACCTGGAACCGCCACTGTCACCGGCTGATCAACTGGGCCATCTCGAACGTTACTTACAAGCCGCCGACGGCACCGGGGTCGGCGTTATCGCCAACTTCACCTCTTTCTTCGACACTGCCATGCGGGCAGTCGGCACATTGGACGCACTCTATCTGTTCTACGATGATCCGCACCTGCTGGAAACCTTGATGGATATGATCGTCGAACACCAGGAGAAGCTGATGCGAACGGTATGCGACCGATTCGCAGCCGACTTGGCGTTGGTTATGATTAACGACGAAATCGCCCACAATGTGGGCCTGATGATCCGCCCGGACATGTTCCTGGATATCTTCCCACCTCGCATGCGGCAACTGATCGCCCCGGCCAAAGAGCACGGAAAAGCGGTCGCCTTCCACACCAAGGGCAAATTGGATAAGGTGCTGCCCATCCTTGACGACATTGGATTTGAGATCGTGCATCCCGTTGAACCGGAATGTAACGATGTGATCGAACTCAGGAAGCAGTGGCAAGATCGGATGGCTTTCATTGGCGCTGTCCCGGCTTCGCTGCTGGCGTATGGTAACTGGGAAAAGATTGAAAATGCCGTCGAAACGTACTGCAGTCAATTGGCGCCGGGCGGTGGTTTCGTGCTGGGATGCGCGTCGCCTATCACAGAAACGATTTCACCACAAAACTATTCGGCCTTCATTGAGGCCGTTCACAAGTACGGCATTTATCCGGCCGGAGAAAAACAACCGGGCAGTTGACCCGGCAAGTCGGCCACAATGTATAGCAGGGTGACAACCTCAGCTTTTGAGGATCACATATAACATTGCCAACCCGTTATCCATCATCACAATATCGAAAGGAGAAACATTACAATGGGTTTGGAAAAACTGTACGAAGCAGTCCTCAACGGTAACGCGCCGGCGGCAGCCGCCGAGACTCAGGCAGCTCTGGATTCGGGCGTGCCAGCCGAAGAGATCCTCTTCAAAGGCTGCATCCCGGCCATGGAAGAAGTCGGACGTCTTTTTGAGGAAGGCGAAAAGTTTGTACCTGAGATGCTTATCTCAGCCCGAGCCATGTCTGCAGCCATGGGATTGCTGCGACCGATACTGGTCGAAGCCGGCGTCGAGACCATCGGCACCGTCGTGATCGGTACGGTGGCCGGCGACCTGCACGACATCGGCAAGAACCTGGTCAAAATGATGCTGGAGGGCGCAGGCTTTGAGGTCATCGATTTGGGCGTAGACGTGGGGGCCGACAAGTTCGTCGAGACCGCACGCGAAAAGAAAGCTAACATTATCGGGCTGTCAGCCCTCTTGACAACCACGATGCCCGGCATGAAAGCTGTCATCGATGCTCTGCAAGAGGCCGGCGTGCGCGACGAGATCAAAGTCATGATCGGCGGCGCCCCCATCACCCAGGACTTCGCCGACGAAATCGGAGCCGACGGCTTCGCACCCGACGCCAGCAGTGCCGTTCGCAAGGCAAAGCAACTGGTCGCATAAGTAAGGTCCATCAACGGTGGGCACCTTCGTCCAGCAGTGATATAATGATGCTGCGGGCACCTTCGAGGGTGCCCACCGTGAGGCCGTCCTTCCAACTCCACCCATTTATTTACCGGCTTCAGGTCTCCGGCCGAATGGCCCGAGGCGGCGGAGGCACGGTCTGATTTTGGTTTTCGGCCAAGATTCAGACTCTCTCTCCCAATCCGATATCCGAGAGAACGACTGTGTGTTACGGCATAGGCGCCGTCCGTCTCCTGTCCGCGGGCAAAAGCTGACTTCCGTCCAGTTTTTGCCGCTCGTTGTTGCCAGGACACAGCTCCACCATTCAAAAAGGTGAAAACCATGGAATTTCACATCTCACGTGCTGCCCGTGATCGTTACCATTTCGACGAAAGCTTGTTTTCTTTGACAGGCAACGTGATGTTCGCCAATTACCACGCCGCTCGTGTGTTTACGCAACGGATGAATCAGTCGCGCGACCTGATCCATTACCCCGAGCAAGCGGTCAAGGCCGGTCAAATCAACGCCATGGGGCTCATCGACGAAATTCTGCACTACGTGTTTGCTCTCTATCGCCAGCAGCAAGTGTCCGACCTGATGCCCAAGCTTCTATCCCATCTCGAAGAAGAGTTGGGGCCGGCCGTGGTAACCCAGACACTGCGCCGCTTCGCAGACCAATTCCCACCCCTGTCGGTCTACCGCCGGCAGCTCGATCTGGATGAATACCTCGCAGAAGAAACGGAAGGCATTCCCAACCGGCAAATCCTCTTGGAAGAGATGCTGATGCTGTATCTGGCCAATGCCAACCCCGCCTTTGCTCCCTACCAGGAGCTTTTCGACGATACAGACCTGTCCAAACATAGTGCCTACCGGTCGATTGTGTCACTTACACACGACTACCTGGAAACCCAACCGAAATTCGGTCCGGACGGGGAAAATCTGATTGATCTTTTGCATAGCCCGGCCGTTGCCGTTCCCCATTCCCTATCGGGTCAACTGGAGTATATTCGCGAAAAATGGGGCGCCTGGCTGGGCAAATTCCTTCTGCGTCTGTTGACAGGCCTTGATCTGATCAAGGAAGAAGAAAAGGCTGTCTTTGCGGGACCCGGGCCGGCGCGCGTCTACGATTACAGCGGCCTCGACATGGAAATCGAAAGGTTCAGCCAGGATCGCGATTGGATGCCAAGACTGGTCCTGCTGGCCAAGAACATCTACGTCTGGCTCGATCAATTATCCAAAAAATATGCACA
>CAZHBM010000201.1:0-4575 GCA_964529945.1 uncultured Anaerolineales bacterium
CTCGGCAACTCCGGCCTCGACGGTCACGGTGTTGCCCAGGGCGGCATAGACCATACGGCTGGCGGCAAAGGCGTAGGCGGCACCGGCGACGAACGCGGCCACCCGAATGGCCATCTTGTTGCTCCTAGTCGGCGTCCCTTCTTTTGCGGCTGCCGAGCGGCTGCCGGTCAGCAGGTAAGCGACCAGCAAATACCCCCCATAACCGCCGGCAACGTAGGCGAACAGGATGACCAGGTTAGAGGCCAACGGCAGCGGTGCTACCATCTGCAGGGGCAGGCCAAGCATGGCATTGAACAGGTTAAAGGTGTACAATACTAGGTCGATGCCGAGTGGATAAAAGATGTAAGCTGTATGCAGCGGCGTCTGTTGCAGGTCGAGCAGACTGAACTTGAACCACCACATATTCCACACAAAGGTGGATTCGTCGAATGCCCACACGGCACTACCCGGGATGTGGGTGGCCAGATGGCCGACCAGAGGCCAGGTCAGGACCGCTGCCAGCAGGCCATAAAAACTGATTACGATAAAGTGGGAGAAATATCGCTTCATGTTTCCTCAGAAGTGCGTCGCTTCGAGGATTATAACACGGCTGTTTCGCGATGTCTACGGAAGGAGACCATAATGACGCGCGAGGTTCGCTCCCCAACCGGCACGCAACTGACCTGCAAGAACTGGCTCATTGAAGCCCCCTACCGGATGATACAGAACAATCTGGATCCGCAGGTGGCTGGTGATCCGGAGAATTTGATTGTGTATGGCGGGCGCGGAAAGGCGGCCCGCAATTGGCGCAGTTTTGACGCCATCCTGGACACATTGCGCCGCCTGGAGCCCGATGAGACCCTGCTGGTCCAGTCGGGCAAGCCGGTGGCGGTGTTTACCACGCACGAAGATGCCCCACGCGTCCTGTTGGCCAACTCGAACATCGTTCCCGCCTGGGCAACCCAGGACAATTTCGACAAGTGGGAAAAAGAGGGCCTCATCATGTTCGGCCAGATGACGGCCGGCAGTTGGATTTACATCGGTACCCAGGGAATCTTGCAGGGGACCTACGAAACTCTCGGCTCTTTGGCCCGCCAACACGGCTGGGGCAGCCTGAAGGGAAAGTTTGTGCTCACCGCCGGCCTGGGTGAGATGGGCGGCGCCCAGCCGCTGGCGATTACTATGAATGAAGGCGTCGGTTTGATTGTGGAGGTCGATCGTTGGCGAGCCGAACGGCGCCTGTCGTTACGCCAGATCGACGCCATCACCGATAGCCTGGAAGAAGCCATGACCTGGGTAGAGACGGCAGTATCCGAGGAGACGCCCAAGTCAATCGGGCTGATTGCCAACGCCGCCGAGGCGTTGCCCGAATTGGTGGCCCGCGGTGTTGTGCCCGACGTGGTCACCGACCAGACGTCGGCGCACGATCCTCTATACGGGTACGTGCCACCCGGCATGACGTTGGAGGAGGCCGACGAACTGCGCCGCAGCGATCCAGCTGCCTACCAGCAGCGGTCCGTGGCAGCTATGGCGCGGCACGTGGAAGCGATGCTGGCGTTTCAAGCCAAAGGCAGTGTCGTTTTCGACTACGGCAACAATCTGCGCCAGCGAGCCTTCGACGCCGGCGTCAAGGACGCCTTCTCCTTTCCCGGTTTCGTGCCGGCTTACATCCGGCCTCTATTTTGTGAGGGCAAAGGGCCTTTCCGCTGGGTGGCGCTTTCCGGTGATCCCCAGGACATCTACGTCACCGACGAGGTGATTTTGGAGCTTTTCCCGCAAGATACCCATCTGGCGCGCTGGATTCGTATGGCCCAAAAGCAAGTGGCCTTCCAGGGATTGCCGGCGCGTATCTGCTGGTTGGGATATGGGGAACGGGCGCAGGCCGGATTAAAATTTAACGAGTTGGTCGCCTCCGGCCGCGTCAAAGCGCCGATTGTGATTGGCAGGGATCACCTGGACAGCGGCTCCGTCGCCAGCCCCAATCGCGAGACGGAGAGCATGCGCGATGGCTCGGATGCGATTGCCGACTGGCCGTTGTTGAATGCCCTGATCAATGCCGTTGGTGGCGCTACCTGGGTCAGTATCCATCACGGCGGTGGGGTGGGGATCGGCTATAGCATCCACGCCGGCCAGGTGATCGTGGCCGACGGCACGCCGGCGGCCGCACGGCGCTTACAGCGCGTGCTGACGACCGATCCCGGCCTGGGGGTGGTCCGCCACGCCGACGCCGGTTACCCGGAAGCGATCACTTTTGCCAAAGAACACGGCATCGACATTCCCATGTTGGACTGATCTTCCGTTGTTGCCAGCGAGAATATTTTGACTAGAAAGCCAACACAAGGAGAAGGCGCATGATCGTACAGGGCAAGGCTTATCGCACGGTATGGATGGAAGGTTCGACCGTGCGCATGATCAACCAACCGCTGCTGCCTCATTTTTTTGAGATTGTGGATTTGCCCGATCACCTGACGACAGCCACGTCCATCCGGGATATGTGGGTCCGGGGTGCCGGCGCGATCGGCGCCACCGGGGGCTACGGTATGGCCCAGGTTGCCCTGGAAGCGCCCGACGGCGCTGGATTTATGGACTACGTCAAGAAAGGAGCCGAGACGTTGGCAAAAACGCGCCCAACGGCTCAGGATCTTTTCTACGCAATCAAGCGCGTTCAAAAGGCCATTGAAGCCGCCGATAGCGTGCCGGCAGCGCGCCGGGCGGCGGTTGAAGAGGCCCAGGCGATTGCCGACGAGAACGCTGCAGCCGGTGAGACTATTGGCCAGTACGGCGCGCCCCTGCTCCAGGAGGGCACCCGTATGCTGACCCACTGTAACGCCGGCTGGTTGGCATTCGTTGACTGGGGGTCCGCCCTGGCACCGGTGTATGCCGCCAAGCGCCAGGGGCGCAACGTGTTTGTGTATGCCGACGAGACCCGGCCACGCAGCCAGGGAGCCCGATTGACCGCCTGGGAACTGGTCAATGAGGGCATAGATCACGCCATCATCGCCGACAACGCCTCGGGTTTTTTGATGCAGCGTGGGGAGATCGACCTGGTGATCGTCGGCACGGATCGTATCGCCGCCAACGGCGATGTAGCCAACAAGATCGGCACGTACGAAAAGGCAGTGGTGGCTCACGAGCTGGGTATTCCGTTTTACGTGACCACACCCACTTCCACCATCGATCCCGACTGTCCCAACGGGGCCGGCATTCCTATCGAGGAGCGCAGTCCCGATGAAGTGCTGTACAGTTACGGCTTGATGGATAACGGTGAGTTCGGCCGCGTGCGGATTGCTCCTCAACAGTCTACCGCCCGCAATATCGCCTTTGACGTGACGCCGGCAAAGTACGTGACCGGCATCATTACCGAGCATGGTATTTTCAAGCCGGAGAATATTCTGGACGCACTGCAATCAGACCATTGAAGGTGACTTTCGACCTGTAAGCTACAAACCAGTATTTACGTTGAAGGAGGGAAACAACCAGTGAAAAATAGTCCTTTGACCGAGCTGTTCAATTACGGTGTAAGCGTCTGGTACGACAATATCCAGCGCAGTATGCTGCAATCGGGTGAATTGCAGCAGTTGATGGACGATGGCGTCCGTGGAATGACCTCCAATCCAACAATATTCAAAAAGGCCATTGCCAATGGGCGCGAGTACCTGGACGACATTGCCCGCTTGAGCAAACAGACCCAATCGGCCAAAGAAATATATGAGGCTCTGGCCATTGCCGATGTGGGTGCGGCGGCCGATACGCTGCGACCTCTGTTCGACCAGAGTAATCGCCTGGACGGTTACGTGAGCATTGAGGTTTCGCCCTTGTTGGCGCACGATACCCAGGGGACGATCGAGGAGGCCCGGCGTCTGTTTGCCGCGCTCAACCGGCCCAACATTATGATCAAGGTGCCGGCTACTCCCGAAGGGCTGCCGGCCATTCGGACGCTGATCGGTGAAGGCATTAACGTCAACGTGACGCTGCTCTTCTCTGTGGACGTCTATCGTCAGGTCGCCGAAGCCTACATCGACGGCCTGGAAATTCTGGACAATGCCGGAAAGGATTTAAGCCACGTGGCTTCAGTGGCCAGCTTTTTCGTCAGCCGGGTTGACACCTTGACCGACAAATTGCTGCAGGCTAAGATCGATGCCGCCGGAAGCCACGCCCAGAAGGAAGAATTGGGTGCGTTGTTGGGCAAGTTGGCCATTGCCAACGCCAAGGTGGCTTATCAAGCCTATCTGCAGATTTTCGGAGCTGATCGTTTCAAAAAACTGGCGGCCAAGGGAGCCAGTGTGCAACGGCTACTTTGGGCCAGCACCAGTACCAAGAATCCAGCCTACCGTGACGTCATGTACGTGGAAGAGCTGATCGGCTCGCCGACGGTGAATACGATGCCGCCGGCTACCATTGAGGCGTTCAAGGATCACGGCAAACTGCGCAACAGCCTGGGAGAAGATGTCGACGGGGCGTACGCAACAGTGGAGGCGATTCGGGCCGCCGGGCTGAATGTAGAATCCATTACGGATCAACTGCTGGATGAAGGTGTGGCTTCCTTCGCGACATCTTTCGATGAGCTGCTTCAGGCAGTGGCCGACAAGGCCGGCT
>CAZHBM010000201.1:4675-7136 GCA_964529945.1 uncultured Anaerolineales bacterium
CGGTTGTGCAGAATGGTCTGAGGCCGGCGGGCCGGCCCAACCGGCAATAATTGTGATAATGGCGTGTCTAGTTGTTAACAATTGGGTGTGTACGCTGATAATTGAGAAAGGGGTGTAAGATCATGGTTGTTCAACGTCGTGGAGGTGTAACGTCAAAGGGCGAGCCGCTCACCGTCGTTGGTTTGGAATTGGAGCCGGGCAACAGAGCGCCGGACTTCAACCTGTTGGCGAATGACCTGTCCGAAGTGACCCTCAGGGATAGCGCCGGCAAGGTACGCTTGATCAGCGTGGTGCCGTCGTTGGATACGCCTGTTTGCGACATACAAACGCGCCGATTCAACCAGGAAGCCGCCGCCTTCGGCGATGACGTTGTGGTGCTGACTGTGAGTGCGGATTTGCCCTTCGCCCAGGCGCGCTGGTGTGGCGCGGCTGGTGTGGATCGCGTGCAGACCCTGTCGGATCATCGCGATATGAGCTTCGGCAGCGCCTATGGGACCTACATCAAGGAGCTTCGGCTCGAGCAACGGGCGGTTTTTGTGGTGGACAAGAAAGATGTGATCCGCTACGTGGAATATGTGCCGGAAATCAGCGAGCCTCCTAACTACGAGGCTGCCCTGGCGGCGGTGAACAAGGTCCTGTCAGAAGGCTGAAGCTTGTTTCCGCACAAGATTGGATTACAGGTGTTTTTGGCGCATCGCCGAAGACGATGCGCCATTTGTTCATATACGAGGTGAATGGTCAATGCCAAAGAACGAGTTGTTTGGTGCCCGGACCGCTTTCGATACAGGGAGTGGCAAGGCGTACTACTATCGATTGAACGCGTTGGAGGAAGCTGGCCTGGGGCCGGTGTCTCGTCTGCCCTATACGGTCAAGGTGATTCTGGAATCCCTGTTGCGGAACTACGACGGCTACGTCACCACCCAAGAGCACGTGGCAGCCCTGGCCGCCTGGGGGAGCCACCAAGCCGAGTCGTCAACCACGGAACTGCCCTTCAAGCCGGCCCGGGTGCTGATGCAGGATTTCACCGGTGTCCCGGCGGTGGTGGATTTGGCGGCCATGCGGTCGGCCATGGCGCGGATGGGTGGCAACCCCGATCAGATCAACCCGGTGGTTCCGGTGGACTTGGTGATCGATCACTCTCTCCAGGTCGATCAGGCCGGCAATCCCGACGCCTGTGCGCGTAACGTTGCCATCGAGTTCAAACGTAACCGCGAACGCTATCAGTTTTTGCGCTGGGGACAGCAGGCTTTCGCCAATTTCCGTGTGGTACCCCCCTCCAGCGGAATCGTCCATCAGGTCAATCTTGAATACCTGGCGACCTGTGTGCGCAGTCTTGAGACCGGCGGCGAAATGGTCGTATTTCCCGACACGGTGATCGGCACCGACAGCCATACGCCTATGATCAACGGCCTGGGGGTCGTCGGTTGGGGCGTCGGCGGTATTGAGGCTGAGGCCGTCATGCTGGGACAGCCGATCTATATGCTGTTGCCGCAAGTCGTCGGATTTCGATTGGTAGGCCGGCTGCGTGATGGGGTGACCGCCACCGATTTGACATTGACCGTCACCCAGATGTTGCGCCAAAAAGGCGTCGTGGGGAAGTTTGTCGAGTATTGTGGTCCCGGCCTGAAGGCGATGAGCCTGCCCGATCGAGCGACCGTGGCCAATATGTCTCCGGATTATGGGGCCACGATGGGCTTCTTCCCTATCGACGACGAAAGTCTGCGCTTCCTGCGTCGCAGTGGGCGGCCGGAACATCTGGTAGAGCTGGTGGAGCGCTATGCCAAGGCGCAGGGACTGTTCCGGCACGACGATGCGCCTGAGCCGGAATACAGTGACTGGTTGGAACTTGACCTGTCCGAGGTCGAGCCCAGCCTGGCCGGTCCCAAGCGGCCTCAGGATAGGGTATCGCTGGCAGATATGAAATCGGCCTTCGAGCAGTCACTGCGGGCGCCGGTTAACCAGCGCGGTTACGGCCTTTCCGAGAAAAGGTTGCAGGCCGGCGCCAAATTGCCGCCAACGGCTGACGAACCCGAGCTGGAATTCGGGCACGGCAGCGTGGTTATCGCCGCCATCACCAGTTGCACCAACACCAGCAATCCTTCGGTGATGTTGGCGGCCGGCATTGTGGCTAAGAAAGCAGTCGAACGTGGCCTGGCGGTGAAACCCTACGTAAAGACGAGCCTGGCGCCAGGTTCGAGAGTGGTCACCAGTTACCTGGACAAAGCCGGACTGACACCCTACCTGGATCAACTAGGTTTCTACACCGTCGGCTACGGCTGCAGCACCTGCGTCGGCAATAGCGGGCCGCTGCGACCGGATGTCGTCAACGCGATAACCGATAACGACCTGATTGTCGCCGGGGTACTTAGCGGCAACCGCAATTTCGAGGGTCGCATTCATCCACTGTCCAAGGCCAACTACCTGGCCTCGCCGCCCCTGGTGGTCGCCTACGCGCTGGCGG
>CAZHBM010000202.1:0-4512 GCA_964529945.1 uncultured Anaerolineales bacterium
ACACTTGCATTGAATCTCTTCGAGTGTCCTGAACAGCTCTTGGGCTAGGAGGAATGGTACCGGACTGCAGGCCACCGCGCCGAGCTTTTGGAGAGGGCGCTGCTGGATCGAGTGGTGGCCGCATTTTTCCAAGCGCGGACCGTATTGGAGGTGGGCTGCGGCACCGGCCACTTCACCCGCTGATTGACGTCGGAAAGTCTGGCGACCGTTGGACTGGATGTCTCGCAGGCGATGTTGACCGAAGCGGTCAGTCTGAGGAGTTGTCCCCTGGTGTGTGGTGAGGCCCTGCGGCTGTCCTTTGACAAGGACGCGTTTGGCCTGGTGGCGCTGATCACTTGCATTGGAGTTCACGAGCGGGCTGGTTTCGTTACTGGCCGAGGCGCTACGCGGGGCTCGCCATGCCAGTCCTGAGCGCGCTCAACCGTCAGAGCCGGCTAGACAAGGAGCTGAAGGCGGCAGGCGGACCTGTCCGGGATGCGGCCTGTCTATTCACGCCTGGTGAGCTACTCAGTCCGGTGAAGTGCGCTGCCAGAGGAAGATCGCTAAACATTGCCTGGGGGACGACGTTGTGGCCATTCTGGCCGGCAGCGTTGCCGTGACCCTGACCTGGCTTCACCGGCACGGCCATGGAGCTGATTGATCACAAAGAGGGCAGGAAGTGGATGGCAGTGCAGCACAGGTCAGCCTGTACCCGCTGGGACTGGAGTCGCTTTCACCCGCAATTGACGAGGCGATTCGGATCCTGCAAAGGTTTGGCTTGCAGGTGAAGCCGGGGCTTGTGAGCATTGTGCTTGTCGGGGACGACGCTGACATACGACATACTCGCTGCCCTGCAAGAAGCCTTCCGGCGCGCGGCCGAGCGGTTTCGGGTGGTTATGGTCGTCACCCTCTCCAATGCCTGCCCTATCTCGCCCCGAGAAGACTATGGAGTGATCACCTGCCGGGCGGCTGGTAAGGTTGAAAAAGCCCCTGATGTGTCAATATCGATGGGCGAGAGGCTGTTGTTCTGACACTTCGAGATTGCGCACTGGGCGCCTACTGCTGTGGGCCCAACGCTGTTGATCGTCCTCTGAGGGCATCTGATTCGGCGTAATCCGGGCGTACGGACGGTTGCCTGGTTGGAAGGAGTTGCCATTATGGGGTGCTCCTTGGGTCAATTGTTGTTCACCCTCCGAGCAGGCAGGACCGGCCTTTGCGAATCGATCTCTGGGCTAGTTTTCCGCAACAGTCGCGCAAATCGCCGTTTGATGCTATAATCTGTTCCTAGTAGATCATCCTATCACGGGCGTATCATACAGAATAATACCATCACCTTCGTCCCTCCTCGATGTCTTCTGTCTACCTCCTCCCGGTGCTGGTGTATGCAGCGCCTTTCTGTGCTCCACTGCTGCCGGCAACCAGATGGATAGGCTCACCCACGACTGGAAGGCGAACGTGGTCGAAAGATTCCCAAAGTCTATCGATGATGAAGCGTTGTCATCCGAGGCGCTGTGCCGCTGCCAGGATCTTTTTCGTATCATCGTCGACGGCGCCTACGACTGGGAGTATTGGCTGGCGCCCGATGGCCGCTTACTCTATGTCTCTTCGTCGTGTCAGCGCATCACCGGCTGCAGCAGCCAACAATTCCTCGAGAACCCTGACTTGATCGTCTCAATCACCGATCCCCGCGATCGTGAGCGAATGCGTCAGCATTTGCTGGCTGAAGGAAGCGAAGGAGACGTAGATGGTGTTGAGTTCCGCATCATCACTCCGTCCGGAGAAGTACGTTGGATCGAACATGTCTGCAGATCTGTGTTCGACCAGGATGGTCTCTGGCTGGGGCGTCGGGCCAGTAACCGCGACGTCACCCGCCGCAAGTTGGCGGAAATGGCTCTCGCAGGTGAAAAGCGCCTGTTGCGCACCCTGATTGACAATATGCCGGAGGCCGTCTACGTGAAGGACGACCGCGGCCGGTTCGTGCTTGCTAATCGGGCCGTAGCCAATATGATGGGGGCGGCATCTCCTGAGTTGCTGTTGGGCAGGACGGATTTCGACTACTATCCTCCATCACTGGCACAGCGCTTTCGGGACGACGAAGAACGTATCATGGCTTCCGGTCAGCCTCTCCTGAATCAGGAGGAGCCGGGGATGGCTGTAGCCGGAGAGGGGCGCCGTGTGTCTACCAGCAAGGCACCGCTGGTGGGCAAGGACGGGGCAGTCATCGGCATTATCGGCGTGGGGCGGGATGTCACCCCTGTGCACGAGATGGCCGAAACGCTGCGCCGGCGCAACCAGGTACTGGAGCTGCTCAATCGTGCCAATCAGGCGCTGATCTCCACCCTTGACCCAGAAGAGACGGTGCAAACCGTCATCAAGGTGATCCTCCGTGCGCTGGACGCCAGCGGCTGTTCCATCTGGCTTCACGACTCTCGTACAGATGAACTGGTGTGCCGCCATATCGTCGACCCCGAGGGAGAAGTGGTGCATAACTGGCGGTTGCCCCCCGGCGTGGGAATCGCCGGTGCGGTTTTTGACTCAGGGCGCAGCCTGATCGTGCCGGACACGCGTTTGGACCCGCGTCACTATAGAGGGGTGGACCAACGGACGGGCCACGAATCGCGTACCATCCTCAGCGTTCCTCTCAAGGTGCAGGATAGGACTATTGGTGTGGTCCAGGTCGTGGATTCGAGGCCCAATCGTTTCTTACCTACCGACATGCAGGTTCTCGAGGCTCTGGCTACTACCGCCTCTGTTGCCATCCATAACGCCCGTCTTTACCAGGATACAGACAGTCTGCGCCGCTTCAATCAGAACATCGTCGAGAGAATGGATGAGGGCATTGTGGTGGAAGATGCCGAGGGCTTCATCCAGTACGCCAACCCCAAGTCCCTGGCGATGCTTGGCAGGACCGATGATGACTTGCTCGGCAAGCACTGGCGCGAGATCGTGGCCCCCGAGGCGATCCCTCAGATTGAGTTGGAGGCTGCACGTCGTCGATTAGGGCATAGTGGATTGTACGAGATCCGTCTACGCCGGCGCGATGGGGGGTATGTGCCGACGATTGTCAGCGCCGTGCCCCTGCTGGAAGGTGGAAATTTCGCCGGGACCTTGTCTGTGCATACGGACATCACCGACCGCAAATCGGCCGAGGAGGTGTTGGAACAGCGCAATCAGGACCTAGAGCTGCTCAACCGTGCCAGTCGTTCGCTCATCTCCTCGCTGGACCTGGCCCAGATGCTGCGCCAGGTGTTAGACGAGATGCGCCGTGGGTTGGATGCCACTGCTGCGTCGGCATGGCTCACTGATTCGCGCACGGGAGAGCTGGTGTGTTGGCAGTCGGTGGGGCCTCATCGGGAGCAATTGATCGGCTGGCGTCTGTCGCCTGGCCAGGGGGTCGCTGGCTGGGTGGCTGAGCGCGGCAGCGAAATCGTTGTGGCCGACACACGCGCCGACCCTCGCCACTACAAAGAGATTGACTCTTTCACGGGAGTCGAATGCCGTTCCGTGCTGGCTGTACCGCTGGCTCTAAAGGATACCATCATTGGTGTCATCGAACTGGCGGATTCCAACCCGAATTCTTTCAGCCGGTCCGACTTACGCCTGATCACATCCATGGCGCCCACAGCCGCCATAGCCATTGAGAATGCGCGCCTTCACCAGCGAGCTGAAGAGGCCGCTGCCTTGGAGGAGCGCCAACGCCTGGCACGCGATCTGCACGATTCCGTCACCCAATCGCTGTACAGCCTGGTGTTGCAGTCTGAGGGCTACCGCCGCATGACACGTGAACAGGACAAAGAGCAGATTATGAATTGGTTCGGAGAGCTTTCGGAGACAGCTCTTCAGACACTGAAGGAGATGCGCTTGCTGCTGTTCGAGCTGCGCCCGGTCACCCTTCGTGAACAGGGCCTGCGAGAGGCCCTTACCCAGCGCCTGGAGGGAGTGGAACGCAAACTGGGCATCCAGGTCGATCTGGTTATGAATGGATCGGCACAATTTAGCTCCCTGGTCGAGGAAGAGGTTTTCCGCATTGTCCAGGAGGCGCTCAACAACGCTGTCAAACACTCCGGCAGTGATCACATTCTGGTGCGCCTGGAACGAGAGGATGCCTCGAACCAGGTCGAGGTAGAGGTGACAGATAATGGGATTGGCTTTGACACCGACCATATTGTCCAAGGTATGGGATTAGACAACATGCGAGAGCGTGCCAGCCGCCTTGGAGGCGTCCTGCATGTGGAGAGCCAGCCTGGAGCTGGTACGCGCATCCTGCTGCAGTTGGCCGACTGATGATTGGCTTTCGTGCTGAGGTGAAAGATGGTTAGTTAGGAGAGGATATGACAGCGATAATTCGCGTTTTGATTGTCGATGACCACGCCGTGGTGCGTAAGGGACTGCACACCCTGATTGACAGCGAACCCGGGATGGAAGTCGTGGGAGAGGCTGGCAGCGGAGATCAAGCGCTGCAGGCGGTTCTTACCTCATCCCCGGACGTGGTGTTGATGGACCTGGTGATGCCCGGCAAAGATGGCATTGAGG
>CAZHBM010000202.1:4522-7123 GCA_964529945.1 uncultured Anaerolineales bacterium
GTGGCATCGTTGCCATCCGCGACATCCGGCGCGAGGCGCCGGACGTGCGCATTCTGGTGCTAACCAGCTTCGGCGAAGACAGCCGGGTTGTTGCAGCGGTGAAAGCGGGTGCGCTAGGCTATTTCCTCAAAGATACTTCTCCGATGGAATTGCTGCAGGCGATACGCGATGTGTACTGTGGACGCCCATCTATGCATCCCAATATCACGATGGCGCTGCTAGCGCAGTTGCGTCGTGAGATGGCGGACAGCGGCCCGAGGGAAGCGCTCAGCCCGCGTGAAACACAGATCCTGAAACTGGTTGCTAAGGGGATGACCAATCTTGAGATCGCGCAGCGCTTATGCATTGCCGAACGCACAGTGAGCACCCACGTTAGCAACATTCTGGGCAAGCTGCAGGTGGAGAACCGCACACAGGCAGCTCTATATGCGCTGCGGGAAGGGTTGGTGAGTCTTTACACGGGCGACTGATACGTCATTCTGCGTATCTCTCACTGCAGTATTTACGGAACCGCCCTCGCAGCGGAATCCGTATTTTTTTGGATTGACATCCCAGTGAAAGGCGGATGTTTCTAAGCCGCCCGTGTGTTATAGTGAATTGACAGGTTTGTTGAACAATTGGGTTTCCGGCGGACTTCGTGCCGGGTTTGGGTGCGACTCCGGGTCTCGTCGCTCGGATCGTACGACCTGCATTAACTGGCGACGTGTGGCGTCTCCACTGCGTGAGGCGTTACTTGGCTGTGCGTTATGCTCAGGAGTTCACTATGATGGCGCCCGTTCGAATCTTGATTGTGGATGACCATCCGGCCGTCCGCAAAGGGCTGTCGTCGATCATTACCAGTGAGCCCGGTCTGCTCGTCGTCGGTGAAGCCAGCAATGGGTTGGAGGCGGTGCAAAAGACTCTTACCCTCTACCCGGATCTGGTGCTCATGGACTTGACGATGCCACTCCAGGATGGGATCGCTGCTACCCGCGAGATCATGCGCGTGCGACCGACGGTGCATATTCTGATGCTGGCCAACACTGATGAGGAAGAGCGAACAGCTCAGGCTATCCAGATTGGTGCTGTAGGTTATGTGCTCAAGGCCACGCCGCCCCAAGAATTGCTGCGGAGCATCCGTGTAACGTGTAGGGATTTGTCCGCAGCGCCAGCACCGTCGCCTGATCGATCTTCGCTTCGGCACTGACGTGTCTCACGGTGTGCAATCATCTATTACTGCCCCAGCTGTCGTGCGAGGAGGAGAATGACAGACCGAGATTCCACGATTCATGAGTCACCGCGGACAGAGGCCCTGCTTGCCCTTCGTCAACGCATCTCCGCGCTGGAAACGCAATTGGCCCGGCGACGGCACGTAGAAGAGGAATTGCGCACGCGCAACAAAGAGTTAGAGCTCCTCTTCCGCGCCGGCCAGGTCTTCGTGTCATCTCTGCATCTAGGAGACGTGTTCGAAGTCGTCCTCGATGAGATGCGGCGGACGCTGGGTGCTGTGGCTTGCTCGGCCTGGCTGCTGGATGCGGATAGTGGTGAACTCGTCTGCCGCTATGTCACCGATCCTCAGCGCGAAGTCCTGTTGGGCTGGCGGTTGACGCCCGGGCAGGGTGTTGCGGGATGGGTTGTCAGCCATAACCAGGGGCTGATTGTGCCCGACACCCGTGTGGACGAGCGCCACTTCAAGCAGGTGGATGAGCATACCCACATTGAGAGCCGCTCCATCCTGGCGGTACCACTACGCAGCCAGAATAAGGCATTCGGTGTCATCGAGGTGATCGATTCCGAGCCTAATCAGTTCTCTCCCACCCAATTGGTGGTGGCTGAGACGTTGGCCGCGCCGGCAGCCATCGCGATTGAGCTTGGTAGGCGCTTCGAACTGGAGGAGGCGCGGCGGCAGAAGGAGAGGATGGAGGTGGTGCGCAGACTGGCGGATGGCATTGGTCACGATTTCAACAACCTGCTGACTGCTATCAATGGATTCGCGGAACTACTCGTGCTCAGGCTCTCGCCCAAGGATCCCAACCGTGCGATGGCGGCGCGTATTCTTACCTCCGGGCACCGTGCGGCGGCCTTGGTGAGTCAGCTTCAGGCGTTTTCTCGACAGCAGGAGGTCCACAAACGTCCCCTGAGTCTCGAACAGTTGATGCGCCGTCTTCGTGCGCCCTTGTTGCTGTTGCTTGACTCCCGTGTTACGCTGAACATCGATTTGGAACCACGGCTTTGGTCAATCGAGGCCGATGAAGCGCAGATGAAGGATGTCATTATCGGTCTGGCAACCAATGCTGCCACCGCTCTGCCAGAGGGGGGCACAGTCACCATTCGCATTGCCAACCAATCCCTGACCGCCGGCACACCTGAACTGCCGCCGGAGGCCACGCCTGGAGACTACGTGGTCCTGTCTGTGTCCGACAATGGCGAGCACTTGACCGACGAGGCACTTTCGCACATCTTCGAGCCCTTCTTCCTCAGCTCCGTACATGTGGCCGACGGCAAGGGCTTGCGCCTATCAGCCGTCTTGGGTGCCGTCAAGCAGAACGATGGCCATATTCGGGTACGCAGTGCGCCTGGCGAAGGCACTACCTACGCCGTATATCTGCCGGCCAGCACAAG
>CAZHBM010000203.1:0-7115 GCA_964529945.1 uncultured Anaerolineales bacterium
GAACACCTATGGGCCGGCTACGAGCACGAGGCTGTGTTGGAGGACATCAACCTGACCGTTTTCGCCCTGGACTTCATCGGCCTGATCGGCCCAAACGGCGGAGGCAAGACGACCTTGATCAAAGTGCTGCTCGGGCTGCTGCCGCCGACCTCCGGCCGGGTGCGCATCATGGGCCAGGACGTCAAGGAAGGGCGCAAATACGTCGGTTACGTGCCGCAAATGGTGGAATTCGATCGTGACTTTCCAATCAGCGTCTGGGATGTGGTGCGTATGGGCCGGCTAAGCGGTCATTCGCTGTTCCACCGTTACTCGGCGCGTGACAACCAGCTGGTCACCGAAGCCCTTGAAAGCGTGGACATGCTGACCTTGAAAGACCGGCCTATCGGTGAGCTCTCGGGCGGGCAACGCCAGCGGGTCTACATCGCCCGCGCGCTGGTAACGAAACCGGCCATTCTGCTTCTCGACGAGCCAACCGCCAGCGTGGATGCCCAAGCCCAGGTCGACATTTATGGGCTGTTGAGCCGGCTGAACGAACGCGTCACCATCTTGCTCATCACCCACGACATGGCCACCATGTCATCGTACGTCAAAACCGTAGGCTGTCTCAACCGCCGCCTGTTTTATCACGGCGAAAAGGAATTGACCGCCGATATGGTTTCGGAAGCTTTCCCTTGCCCAATAGACCTGATTGCCCATGGGGTGCCCCACCGGGTGTTTCCCCAGCACTCTCACCAGGAGCATTGACGTGAACGAGGTTATTGCCGCGTTGCAGTTCGGTTTCATGCGCCACGCCTTGATGGCGGGACTGTTGGTCAGTGTCGCCTGTGGAATGGTCGGCGCTTTTGTGGTCATAAAGAGGATCGTCTTTCTGAGCGGCAGTATCGCCCACACCGCTTATGGCGGCATTGGTATGGGTTACTACTTCAGCTTCAATCCGGTCCTCGGCGCCGTCGGCTTCAGTCTTTTGGCGGCGCTGGGCATGGGTGTCGTCCAGCGCAAAACACGCCAGCGCACCGACACCGTCATCGGGGTGATGTGGGCCATTGGCATGTCCATCGGCGTCATCTTCGTCGATATGTCACCGGGCTACAAAGCCGACCTGATGAGCTACCTGTTTGGTAGCATTCTGGCCGTGCCGACTCAGGATCTGCTGCTTATGCTGGTGCTCGACGTGCTGATCGTGGCCACCGTTCTGTTCTTCTACAAGGAACTGCTGGCCGTCTCGTTCGACGAAACCTTCAGCACCATTCGCGGTGTACCGGTCGATTTGGTCTACATCATCCTGCTGACCATGATCGGCTTGACCGTGGTAATGACCATGCGGATCGTCGGCCTGATTATGGTCATCGCCTTGCTGACTATCCCAGCAGCCATCAGTGGGCAGTGGGTCAGCGAGTTGAAACATATGATGGTAATGTCCATCGTTCTGAGCATTTTCTTTACCACCGGCGGCTTGTGGTTGTCCTATTTTCTCAACTTCACTTCCGGGGCCACGATTATTTTGGTCGCCGGTCTCTTCTACTTCCTGAGCCTGGCCCTCAAATCGTACACGTCCAAATTGAAGGCCCAAGGCGTGCCCAACCAGGATGACGTCGGTTCAGCCGCCTAGACCTGTTGGGAGACAGAAAGACGCCTCAAAGGATGCTTTCTTTGAGGCGTTCTTGATTCAAACACGCAACCGCCGGATCACTCGGGAATCTTCAGATCCCAGCGGTGCAAATCTTCGCGGTAGAAATGGGCCGTCAAATCCAGATGCAGCGGCGTGATAGAGATCAACCCGGTCGAAACGGCGCCGATGTCGGTACCCCGATCGGGGACTCCACTGGGCGGCTCACCGCCAATCCAGTAATAAGGTTTTCCGCGCGGGTCGTAGCGGGTAACCAGCTCATCTCGATATACCCGTCGCCCCAGGCGGGTGATCGACACGTCCTTCACCTGGTCCCAGGGCACGAACGGGAAGTTAACGTTCAAAAACATGTCGGCCGGCAGCCCGCGTTGTTCGACCTGCTGCACCACCCGGGCGGCGAATTTGGCCGGACCGGCATAATCCTGCCGCTCGAACGAATCGTAGGAGAGTGCAATCGCCGGGATACCACTGATGACCCCTTCGACCGCAGCCGCCACCGTGCCGGAATAGAAGACATCGTAGCCCAGGTTTGCGCCCATATTGATGCCCGAGACGATTAGATCCGGCTTAGGGTCCACCAGTCCCATAAGCGCCAGCGCCACACAGTCCGGCGGCGCTCCGGTACACGTGAAGGCCTCCACACCATCAGGCAACAACACTTTGTTCACCCGCAACGGCTTGTGCATTGTCTTGGGGTGACCGGATGCCGACCAGTTACGGTCGGGCGCGAAAATGACCGTGTCGGCCACTTCACCAATAGCCTTTTTCAAGGCCATCAGTGCCGGCGCATCAATGCCGTCATCGTTGGTAATCAACACGTACATGGTCTTCCATCCTTGTCTATTAGGTGGGCTCTCTCACGCGGCGATCGTCCGGACCAGGCAAGACGGCTGCTTCTGGCTTGTATTGCTCTTCGATCACCTCCGGATCGTGAATGACCGAGAAGGTGGTCGTCTCACTCTCTGTCTCATTACCGGCGGCATCGTAGGCGATGAATTTCAGGCTGTGGGTCTCGGTGTAACCGATGCCGGGCGTGATACTGGTCGTGCTGGAGATGATGCTCCAGCCTCCCGAATAGACCTGCATGTAGGCCAACGTCTTGGTAACCACGTCGCCGGTGGCCGGGTCTGGAGGCGGCACCTGTTGCGAGATGGTGATGACCTGCGTCAGGGTAACCACCTGCTGTCCGATGGTGCCGTCCGGGTTCGTGATCGGATCAGTACGCGTGAGCACGTAACCCGGTCTGACACGCGTATCCGACATTGCCAGCGTCCACCGGATGCTATAGGGCGCCACCGTAGCCTCATCCACCTTGGATCCGTCGACGTAGAATTCAACGCGGTCCATCGACACGTTGTCCACCGCCTCGACTTGAATGTTCACCCATTCGTCGGCTTCCAGCTTGTATAGCTTGCCGTCGGGCGGGTTAAGCAGTTCGACGTCAGGCGATGTGTTGTCCACCGTCACCTGGACAGCCGACTGCTCGAAAGACTGGTCACCTCGCAGCACCGTCAGCTGCAGCGTGTATAGGCCTTCCGGCAATTCATGGGTGTCCCAGAACTCCAGCGGACCGTTGTCCACCTGGTTGGTGTGATCTCCGCCCAGTTGACTCCAGGTCTCCGGATTCAGGCCTTGGCCATATTCCAGTCGATACAGAGCAAAATTATCGATCATCGCACTACCGGTGATGACGACCCCACCGCTGACATACTGGTAGGAAACCGGACCGGTGATGGACACCGGCCCGCCGGCAGTAGTCAGACCGTGCGAATCATCGTATTCGGTCGGCGGTTGCGGGATGTTGTTCTCCCGAGCCCAGTCAGCCGCCTCAGGCGGGTAAATCTCGTATACTTTTTCCTCGACCAGTTCCGGAGGCGTGTACACAGTCGCCAATTTGCCGTTCTCGCGATTGATGCGGAAAGCCTGATGTACATCATCCTTGGTCGTGGGCTGTGAACCATCCAGGAAGATTTCGGTTCGTGTGCCGACGCTGTAATCAGTAGGCAACAAACCGGACACCGAATCGACGGTCACGTCGACCAGGCCGGGCGGCCGCTGATACCATTCAGCCGGCTGATCCCGCAATGCGTAGGCCATCACCTCATGCCAAATAGGTGCCGCCCCCGACAATCCGGTGACGTCTTTCATCGGCTCGTTGTCATTGTTGCCCACCCAAACTGCCACCGCAATCTGAGGGGTAAAACCCATCGTCCAGTTGTCTTTGAAGTCGTTGGTGGTACCGGTCTTGGCGGCCACCCGCCGGTCCTCGAAGTAAAGGGCGCTGTTGTAACCAAAAGAAGCTGCCCGGGATTCGTTGTCGGACAGGATATCATCCATCAGGTAGGCCAGAGCCGGATCGAGCACCTGCTGCGTTTCGGGTTGCGAATACTGCCACAAAATGTCGCCGTTGGCATCTTCGACCCGCAGGATGGACACCGGGTCCAGAGTGCGATGACCGGCTCGTTGGCGATCCGCGGGCACCGGCTGTCCCGCCATGACCCCCATATTGGCGAAGACGCTGTAGGCATAGGCCATATCCAGCGGTTTGACTTCACCGCCGCCCAGGGTCAATGCCAGGCCATAAAAGTCACCATCCAGCGTGGTAATGCCCATGCGATGAGCGGTGTTGATCACATTGCGCACGCCGGCCTGCTGCAGTACCCATACGGCCGGGATGTTATAGCTGCGAGCCAAGGCCTGGCGCAGTGGCACCGGCCCGTGATATTTGCGGTCATAGTTCTCGGGCACATAGGGAGGATTGGGTGGGTCGGGAAACGATCGGCGCACATCCATCACCATTGTTGCCGGCGTGAGGGTCTTTTGCGCGAAAGCCGTCGCGTAGTTGAAGGGTTTGAAGGACGAGCCCGGCTGGCGGCCAGGGTCGGCCGTACAGACGTTCACATTGCCGTCAATCTCTTCGTCCCAATAGTCGATGCTGCCGACCATAGCCAATATTTCGCCCGTTTTGGGACGCACCGCCACCACGCAGGCATTGGAAGCGTTATGGCCCTCGTCCATCAACTGCTGCACGTGCTGCCGGGCAATCTTTTCGGCCTCGTTGTTGAGGTCCAGGTCAAGGGTGGTGTACACGTTCAGGCCGCCCCGGTACACCAAGTCCGGACCGAACATTTCCTCCAGTTGCTTGCGCACGTAAATCGAAAAGTGCGGCGCCAGAATATCGAAGCGCTCTTGAACCGGCTTGATTTCCAGCTTCTCGGCGAAGGCTGCATCCGCTTTAGCTCTTGTGATGTAGCCGTCACGCACCATCGCATCCAGAGCCAGACCCTGTCTCTTTTTAGCCTCATCCGGGCTGTCCAAAGGGTTGAGGAGCGGGTATTGTGGAATGGGCGCCAGCATAGCCGCCTCGGCCAGCGTCAACTCACTCACCGGCTTCTGAAAATACACCTGCGCCGCAGCTTCGATGCCGTAGGCCAGGTTCCCGTAGTGGTTCGTATTCAGGTACCATTCCAATATCTGGGATTTCTCGTAGCGGCGCGTGATCTCAACCGACAGAATCAACTCTTTGAACTTGCGCGTATAGGAGCGCTTGATGCGATCTTCAGGGTCAATGATGATGTTCTTGACCAACTGCTGGGTGATCGAGCTGCCGCCCTGTATCTGGTTACCGCGCAAATTCAGCCAAAAGGCACGCGAAATGCCCTGGATGTCAAAACCGGGATTGTCCCAGAAGCCCTTATCCTCCAAGGCCACCGTCACATCGATCACGTCCTGGGGGATCTTGTCCAGTGTCACGTATTGGCGGTCGCCCAAGCGGGGATCGAAAATCTCATAGAGCAGCGTATTACCAGTCCGGTCATAGATTTTGGTCGTCTCGAAAGTTTCCTGCTCAGTTTCGATGGCCCGCGGGTCGGGCAAGTCTTTGGCGTAGTATGAATAAACTCCAAAGGCAGTGCCGATGGCCGCCAGGGCCACGGTGGCATTACCGAGGATCACAGCCAGCAGGCCGATAACCACTATTCGCGCCAGCCACACCAAAAAGTTGGGGCGGCCGCTGTCGCGGCGACCGCGGCGGCGCTGGGTGATCAATACCTTGCGACGTAAGTCCATGTATCCTTTACCTGTTCCCTGTAGTTGATTTCAAAAAGCAAAACGAATAACTACCCCGTATAAGAGACGCACCGGCCTGAGGAGGGCCGGTGCTGTTTCTTCGCTTATCTGTTTCTTTGACGGATGGGCCCTGCAGGATTCGAACCTGCGACCAACCGGTTATGAGCCGGTCGCTCTAACCGCTGAGCTAAGGGCCCGATCGAGAGCGGGCAGCGGGGATCGAACCCGCATGACTAGCTTGGAAGGCTAGGGCTTTACCATTAAGCTATGCCCGCATCAAGGCCTGCTCTCCCCTCCGGTTAAGCCACGCCACACAGGACAGGCGTGCCAGTGATACTCATTGGTCGCCAAGCACGCAGCCCCAAATGCGCAATTAGTATAGCATTTCCGGGACAAACACGCAAAAATCTGCAGCCGGACGTTGTTTGCAGCAGTCCCAGGTCGCTCTACTTTTGCAGCAACGCAATCTGCCAGGGGAAACTATACCCGTGCCACAACACCTCGGCAAAACCGCTGGCCATATGCCGGAAAGCCGCGCCTGAGTAGTTGTGCAGGTGCTCCGGATCGTTCCCAAACGCGCGCACGTGTTTGCCGCGTAAGAAGTTGGCCCCGCGAAACCACGGTTCGTGGGGCACACTGACCAAAACGTAACGGCTGGAGACACGCACCAATTCCGATAACCCATCTTCTGAACTGGGAAGGTGCTCCAGTACTTCCAGGCACAGGCACAGGTCGAAAGCAGCGTTCTCAAAGGGCAGGTGACGCACGTCGGACAGCGCCATAGGCGCCGGGGTGACCACGTTGGCGTGATTCCAGGCGATGGCCGCCGGGCTGAAATCCACTCCCACCTTGCTTGCCCCGATGCCGGCCTCAGCCAGGGTACGCAAGGTGAAGCCCTCTCCGCAGCCGGCATCGAGAATGTGCCGCGCACCGGTCCGGCATACCAACTCAACGATTCGCTGGTGAAAACGAGCCAGCAGCCGGCGTTGAAGCGGATTGGGATTCATGTGTTTCTGAAGATTCCCGTAGCGGGCATCGGCCGGGGCCGGCCCGGACTCCGGTTGGGTGACGGCAGGGAGCATAGGGCTACTCCAAAACTCGGCGCAGGGTGTATTCTTCCTGCGGCCGGAACGAGAAAAAGCGCACCATCTCGCCCAAAAGTCCGACGGAGACAATTTGTATACCCAACAGAATGGCCAATATCCCGACCGCCAACAGAGGACGGGTGCCGATGGGGCCGATGCTGGTCATACCGCCCACCTCTCTCAGGAACCAGAGCACAGCCAGATAGAGCGTAACCAACATACCGATGCCAAATACCGCCAGGCCGGCCGTACCGAACAGGTGTAACGGGCGCTTGAGATAGGTGGTCAGAAACATCACCGTAACAAAATCCAAAAACCCTTTAAGCAGGCGTTTG
>CAZHBM010000204.1:0-7111 GCA_964529945.1 uncultured Anaerolineales bacterium
GGCTTTGACAGCGTGCAGGAATATCGTGATGATAGCAAAACCATCGTCGTTTTGCACGACGGCCTGGGGTTCGGCGGCTGCCAACTGGTGCTGGCCGTCCCTCACGACTGGGAGAACATTCACGACATCGAAAGCCTGGCCCGCTTTGCCCGCGACCGAGCCAGGCAAGGCCGTCCCTTACGTGTGGGTACCAAGTACGTGCGCCTGGTGGACAAGTTTCTCAAAGCCAAGTCTATCGGCCCCTACCAGTTGATCCGGGCAGAAGGGGCATTGGAGGCCGGTCCCCACATGGGATACGTCGACATGATCGCCGACCTGACGGCCACCGGCATTACGCTTAGAGAAAACCACTTGAAGCAGATCGCCGGCGGGACGATTCTCTCCTCAGAAGCCTGCCTGATTGGCAACCGGCAGGCTTTGAAGCAACGTCCCGAAGTATTGGCGGTCGCCAAACAATTGCTGGAGTTTTTTGAGGCCCACCTGCGGGCAACAAATTTCCACACCCTGATCGCCAATATTCACGGCCAGTCGGCGGAGGCGGTCGCCCAGCGGGTTCTGTCGCAAACCGATCTCAGGGGGCTCCAGGGGCCGACCATATCGCCTGTTTACTTGCAGGATCCGTCGAATCACGAATGGTTCGCCATCAGCCTGGTGGTGCGCCAGGAGCGGCTGGTCCAGGCCGTGGAACAATTGCGCACAATCGGTGCCAGCGGCGTTATCGTGCTGCCGGCCACGTACATTTTCGAGAGCGAGCCGGCCACCTACCGCAAACTGATAACCGACTTGGAGAGAGAGGATTTATGACGGCCAACACCTGGGAGTTGAAACCAGACGAATTGGCTTTTTCTTGCGATCCCAGCCAATTTGAATTTGAAACCACCGACGACCTTCCCAACCTGTTGAACATCATCGGTCAAGACCGGGCTGTGAGAGCCATCGATTTTGGTGTCAGTATCCCCAGCTACGGATTCAACGTCTACGTCATGGGACCGTCCGGCACGGGCAAGACGACGACCGTGCAGAAGTTCCTCAAGGATTTGGCAGAGCGCGAGGCTGCCCCAAGCGACATATGTTATGTCAATAATTTTAAGGACGGCCGGCGACCGCTGGTCCTTTTGCTGCCGGCCGGCAAAGGCGTCCAACTGAAACAGGATGTTGCCGATTTCGTGCGCGAGATGCGGCTAGGCATCCCGGCTGCTCTGGACAGCGACGACTTCGACCGGCAAACGACGGCGATTACCGAGGCGATTGAAGAGGAACGCAACAAAATCCTGGCAGAACTTGAGACCGTTGCCCGAGAGAACGATTTCGGGCTGGTACAGTCGGCCACCGGGTTGGGGTTGGTGCCGGTGAAGGACGGCAAGATGCTGTCGCCGGAGGAATACCAGAAACTAACCCCCCAGGACAGGCAGGCGTACGAGGCCAAACACAGTGACCTCCAGGAGCATTTGAACCGGTCGCTGCGGGCGTTGCGGGAAGTCGAGAAAAGCGGCCAAGAGAAATTGGGGTCTCTGGCACGCAAGGTGGCCGATTCTCTCATCGGTGAACACCTGCGCGAGCTGGAAGAAGAATACGCCGATTTTGACGACATAACCGCTTTCTTGAAGGCCCTCAGAGACGACATGGTGGACAACGTGGCTGCTTTTCGCCCCGAAGGTGCGGAAGCCGATTCGCAGGAGGCCGCATCGGAGAGAGTGCTGCGCCAAGAATTCACGCCAGACCCAATGCGCCCCTATCAGGTAAACGTGATCGTGGACCACAGCCGTTCAAAGGGTGCGCCGGTCGTCTTTGAGACCAACCCCAACTACTACAACCTGGTCGGGCGCATCGAGCAGGAGTTTCGCTTCGGTGTGATGACGACGGATTTCACCCAAATTCAAGCCGGAT
The DNA here is from genome assembly GCA_964529945.1 of uncultured Anaerolineales bacterium. GTDB lineage: Bacteria > Chloroflexota > Anaerolineae > 4572-78 > NAK82 > CAZHBM01. The sequence goes on from CAZHBM010000204.1 coordinate 1,888, forward strand.
CGCTCCACCGGGCCAATGGCGGCTACCTGGTCATCAATGCCCGCGACCTGCTCGAATACCCCCTTTCCTGGAAGGCAGTCGAACGGACGATCAAGAATCAAGAGATCAGAACCGAAATGATTCCCGAGGCTATGCCCATCGCCGCCACCACAACCCTCGAACCGCAGTGCGTGCCGTTCAACGCCAAGGTGATCTTGATTGGAGATTGGTCTACGTATTCGGTGCTATATGAACTGGACGAAGACTTTCGAAAATTCTTCAAAATCAGGGCTGATTTTAACGCGTATATGGACCGCACGCCGGAAACAATGCACGAATATGCCCAGTTCATTGCCGCCCGCGTGCGCCAGGACGGCCTGATACCCTTCGACCGATCGGCAGTGGCCAAGGTGATCGAGACTGGCTCGCGCCTGGTAGAAGACAAGGCCAAACTGTCCACCCGCTTTGCCAGCGTCGTCGAGATCATCCACGAAGCCAGCTTCTGGGCCGGCCGCAATGGGCGCGCGACTGTTACCGCTGAGGACGTTGAGAAAACGATCGAAGAACGACGCTATCGCGCCGGTCACGTTCAGGAGCAAATGCAGCGTGAGATTCTGGAAGGGACGATACACGTCGAGACCGAAGGGGATGCCGTCGGGCAGGTAAATGGCCTGAGCATCATCGAGATCGCCGATTACGAGTTTGGCTTGCCGACGCGTATATCGGCCAAGACGTACATGGGCAAAGGAAACGTGGTGGCGATTGACCGGGAGGCCAACCTGACAGGCAACATCCATAACAAGGGACTGCTGATCCTGCAAGGTTTTTTCGGCGCCCGCTTCGCCCGCAAGAAGAACGTCAGTCTATCGGCAAGCCTGACCTTCGAACAGAGTTACAGTCGCATTGACGGCGACAGCGCCAGTTCGACCGAATTGTACGCGCTGCTCAGCAGTCTCAGCGGGGTAGCGATCCGCCAGAACCTGGCCGTCACCGGGTCGGTCGACCAAGATGGACAGGTACAGGCGATCGGCGGGGCGTCGGCCAAAATTGAAGGCTTCTTCGATATCTGCCAACAGCGTGGGCTGACCGGAAACCAGGGAGTCATCATACCCCGGGCCAACGTACCCCATCTTATGCTCAGGAAGGACGTTATCCAGGCGGTGGAAGAGGGCGATTTCCACGTCTACGCCGTGGAGACCATTGATGAGGGGATTGAACTGCTGACGGGAACGCCGGCCGGCGAACCCGACGCTGACGACGTCTATCCGGCAGACAGCATCAACTATCTGGTGCAGCGCCGGTTGAGGGAAATGACAGAATCGCGGGAAGAGGCCAAACACGCAGATCTAGATGAGGACGACGCGGACGAAGATGCGTTATTGGCGCCGGCCGACACAGTGGAAGAATCCCTCGAAGAGGGCGCCGAGGAATAAAACTTCCACCAAATATGCAGAGAAACATTAATAACTCCGCTCCCGGCACCGGGAGCGGAGTTATTAATGTTTCTGGGGGTACAACACCCTCGAAACGAGCCTCTATAAAGCTTCTTCGATGGCAGCCTGGGCGGTTTCCACCAGGTTGGCGAACGCGTCCGCATCGTTAACGGCCAGATCGGCCAAAACTTTGCGGTCCAGTTCGACGCCGGCCTGCTTAAGACCATGCATCAGGCGACTGTAGCTCATACCCGCCTGGCGAGCCGCCGCGTTGATACGACTAATCCAAAGCCGGCGGAAATCCCGTTTGCGATTTCGTCGATCGCGGTACGCATACCACAAGGACTTCATCATCGCCTCGTTGGAGCGACGGAAGAGACGATGCTTGGTTCCTCTTTGCCCTTCGGTCAGGGCCAATATTTTTTTGTGTCGTCTTCGGGTGTTTGGTCCACCTTTTACTCTAGCCACGACAAATCACCTTCTACAATAATGATGGGATTCTAGTCTACCAACGGCCGACGCTGATGCTCGTCGTTACTTCTGGCCCAGATAAGGCGCCAGGCGCTTGATACGCTTTTTGGCCGCCGAATCCTCGACCTCGATCATACGATCGAACAATACCTTGACACGCGCAGACTTCCGACGCCGCAAGTGGCTTTTGCCGATCTTGGTTCGCATCAGTTTGCCTTTGCCCGTGTAGCGAAATCTCTTGGCCGTTGCTTTATGAGTCTTGATCTTAGGCATACGTTTCAAAAACTCCTGTTTACGTCTATGCTCTGGCCGGGGCCAGAATCATCAGCATGGTATGTCCTTCCATGCGCCCTTCTTGCTCCACCACGGCCACATCGTTCAATTCCTCGGCCACGCGGTCGAGCAACTCTTTACCCAATTCTGGATGGGTGATCTCCCGTCCACGGAATCGGATACGTACCTTGACTTTGGCGCCTTTCTGGAGAAAACGACGTGCGTCGCGCAGCTTATAGGCGATGTCGTGTTCACCCGTTCGAGGGCGGAGGCGGATTTCCTTAATCTCTGTCTGTTTCTGTGATTTGCGGGCTTCACGTTCTTTCTTAGACCGCTCATACAGAAACTTCCCAAAATCCATCAAGCGGCAGACAGGCGGGTCGGCCTGCGGCGCCACCTCTACCAGGTCCGTCTGGTTATCCTGGGCGATCTTGAGCGCTTCGGCAATAGGAACCACGCCGATCTGATCGCCTTCGACACCAATGAGACGAACCTCGGGCACTCGAATCTCTTCGTTGACTCGCTGCTGATCTTTGCCGCTAATCGCCCCCCCTCCTTCTGGAACTACAATCGCTCAAATAAGCGCCTCTCCAAGTCGAAATACAATGCACTACTATAGCATAGCACGTATATTTGGTCAAATTCAGCCCTTTCACTGGGTGTGTCCCATTTTCTTGGTAGATGGCCACCTAAGCTGGTGGCCGGTTTTGTCTATTTTTGTCTTTTTTGTGGGTGGAGGCCTTCCACCCACAAAAAAGATAGAAATATTACCTGATTCTGCGCGTCCCTCGATACACAAAGTGAGCGGTCTCTCTCGAGCCTGCTTATCGGCCAAGCTTTGGCTCGGTCCAATTCCTCTAACAAAAAATTTGGGACGGACCTCCCTTTAACTCAGTGAACTCCGAAATCCAAGCCCACGGCGGACATGTCCCGTTTCGGATTACCGGTACTTCTGCCTCGCTACATTGGCCGGCGCTATCAGGCGGCCGCTCGATCTCGGCGCCGGCTGAAGCGCCAGCCGACGAACACAATCACGATCACGATGACAACCACCAACAAAACGGGCACCAGAATGGCCAGTATCGAAGTAGTCAGTGACACGACGTCTTCCGCCAGACTCACCGCCCAGTTGCCCGTGCCGGCAGTCGTTGCCGTGACCACCGGCCTGGCGGTGGCTTTGACGGCGTGAACGCCGCCGGCCACCAACAAACCAATGATCAACGCCACCACCGGATTCATCTCGCCGACGACACCCGAATTGGCGGCGAACAGGATGGCGCCGGCCGCAGGCCGGATGATGGTGTTGATGATGTCGTTAACCGTATCGGCCGCCGGTATTTTATCGACCGTCATTTCTATGGCCAGCAACACGACCAGTACACCAATCACCCACCAGCTGGTCAAAACGTTCCACGGCTCGTTCAAAGTAATCAGATGGGTGAAACGCGCCACCAATGCCACCACCAGCAAAGGCAGGTAGGCATTCAATCCTGCGGCCGATGACAGGCCAAATGCGGAAAAAACGTTGAGCAGGGCGTCCATCTAACTGAGTCCTCCAACGGATTGATACAGCTCACGGCGGCGCCTGAGTTGTGTGGACACAACATCCCTCACCCATTCGAACCAACTACCGTTGTTGGCCTGGTTTTGATCAGCAGTCCAGACCAACTCACGTCGTCAAATGGATGAGGGATGGCAATTCAGTCCGACCGGTGCACAATCACCGGGACTACGTCATATCGCAAACAGCTCCACCCCACTCATTGGCAGAGCTAAAACTAGACGCGATTGCGTGCCTGGGCAGCGTACTGGCCGACGAGATTACCCGACATCAAGTAGGACCAGAACATGGTGAAGATCACGCCCACCACACACAGGATGACGCCCAGTGGCGCGATGATTCCTTGTGCCACCCACATAAGCAACAGCACAACAATGTAGCTGCCGATATTCACTTTTATGATCGCCAAAAGCTCGCCGAATTGGAAGCCGGAACCGAAGGTCCCCACCTCGGCGAAACGCACCAGGATGGCCGGGAACAAGATACCAACCAACAGGCCCCAGACACCCATGAGGCAGCTGAAGCAGATCATGACGACACTCATGGCATTGGCCGCATCGTTGCTGCCGCCCTGGGCCAGAGCCGCCGGGATCACACTTTGCAGGCAAGACAGGATGAAGATCGGGATCAGGTAGATGATGTAGATCAGAGCCAGGAACAGCCCGTTTTTGAAATACTCACCGAACTGATCCCACTCAGGCAGAGGCAGCGCCTGTCCATCGCGCACGTTGCGGATCACCTGAACCAGATAGCCAAATGCAGCGAAGTTTACAATCGGGATGATAGCGACAATGCCACCGATGAGGATCTTCTTTATCCAATCCTCGTCCTCAAACATGTACGTAAATGATGATCCGATGTCCATAAATAGAACCTCCTTGGTTGATGGTGACTTACGGCCTGGTGCGGGCGACTCGGGGAATCGCCTGCCTCGCTTCGTAACCGGTCTCGAAACCCCCTGTTCCACCGGCCCGTGCCCTGGGGCTTCGACAGAGAATACCCAAGGGCATAGACAAAATAGTGGAGCAGTTTGACATATATTATATCAGGATTTGCACCGCTTGACAACAGTCCAAAAGGCCCAAATGGTCAAACTTTCCCAAAAATCGGCCTAATTCGGATTATTAACCAGTCTCTCATTCAGCAGAATCGGGGACGGGCGCTCCCAGTTCCTGCAAATACTGTTTTGCCAGTAGTGTGGCCTGGGGCGCCGTGCCGTCGTTTAATTCCAGAAACTTCTGAAATTGAGGGATCGCCTGCTGGCCATCGTCAAGCACCTGATAATAGACCACTCCCAGGCTGAAATACGCCTTGCCAAGCTCCGGGTCGAGCTCCAGGGCACGCTGGAACTCAGCAACCCCTTTATCCAGCATGGTTTTGTCGGGCGTCGACGATAGCAACGCCTGCTGCACGTAGGCCGCCCCACGATTGTAATGAATGTCGGCATCGTCCGGCGCAATGGCCAAAGCCGCGTCGTATTGGGCCACAGCTTCGGCCAGGCGGTTCA
>CAZHBM010000205.1:0-4074 GCA_964529945.1 uncultured Anaerolineales bacterium
TCCTTGGCACTGATGCGTGCCAGCGCAGTATTCAACAAATGCAGGCCGAGCAGAACGCACTCCACCCGGGTATCGACAAACTCCTTTAGACACTCGGCCGATTGGGCAAACATGCCGGCTTCCATATCCAGCAACTGGCTCCTGGGAAAACTATCCAGCAACGTCGCCAGCAGGTTAGCACCGACGGCCGATTCGCCGGCCGCGAATTGGTCGGCGCAATTGCCGGCCAGGGATGCCACGGCATAGAACTTGAGGTGATCAGCCGTTTTCTGGATCGCCAGGACTGCTTGAGCGGCGTGGGTGCCGAAGTCGGCGTGCAGGCTACGCCACTGCTGATTGTAATAGGTCTCGTCACCGGCCAGGCGGGCCAGTGCCAGCCCAATCTCGCCACGCAGAATCGGGGCGTGGGTCCGGCGCAGCAGGTCGAACAGCTCGGGAATGGCTTGGGTGGCCTGCAGCCGTCCCAATGCCGAGGCGTAGGCGATCCGTAGCGCCAGGCTGGGCTCGGCCCGGAATTTCTCAAGAAAATAAGGCAGGCTCTCATTGTCCCCGAGAGCCGCCAACGCTCTGACTACGTTGGCTTCCAGCAACTGATAATGGGTGCCCAGCATACGGCGCAGATACGGAATGGCCTGCCGGTCGCCCAGGCGCGCCAGCGACCGGGCGGCGACGCTGCTGAGCTCCGTTTCCGGTCCTTGCAGTACCTTCAATAGGGCCGCCAGCAATTCCTCGTCGGCGGGCAGACGGCCGATGGAGTGAATGGCTTCGTACCGAACGTTAAAACTTGGATCCTCCAGCGATTCGATCAATTCCTGGGCGCTGAGCAGACTCTGTGCGTCGCCCATACGTTCGGCCGTCACCAGCCGTGAGAATTCGTCGCGCGAACGGCCGTGCTGGACCAGGTATTCCAGGGCACGCAAGGGATTACCGCGCAAAAAGAGACTGGCGAACCCTCCCACACTGCGGGCGCCCCTGGCGGGCAGGCGGTTAGCAATTACGGTCGCGGTGGCCAGCAGGAAAATGCTTAGAGCGAAGAGTGGTGCGTAGGCATCCAGGCTGAAGAAGAGCACCTGGCGGTTGAGGCCACCGGCCAGGCGCAGAACCTGGCCGGCCAACAATGGTCCCAGGCCGCTGACGAGGGCATAGAAGGCGTAGTAGACCGAAAAATAGGACGAACGGCGTTCGTTGGGAGTGGCGTTGACGTACAAATAGCGGGTCCAAGAGATTTGCCAGGCCAACGTGATGACGCCTGCCAGAAGAGAGACGATCATAGCGGCCGGGGCGCTGACGGCCGAATGCCTTGGTAGAAGGAACCAGGCCACGGGTAGCACAATCATCAGGTAGAGGCTGGATTGCATCACGGGTTTGGCGCCGTAACGGTCGGCTGCCCAGCCCCAAAGGTAGGAGGTAAGCAGCGCACCTACGTAGGTGCCGATGCTGAGCAAGACCACACCGCTGTCGCTCAGCCCAACATACTGCTTCATGAACAGCGGCACGAAAGATATGACCGAGGTGCCGCCGATTGTGGCTAAGCCGAGCGCGACCAGGAAAATGCGAAATCCACGATCGTGCAGAGCCGCCATCACGCCTTTCACGTGCCCTCCGCCGCCTTCTTCCGGTTCTGTGGGACCTCCACCCGGGACGCGGGCGAAAAAAACTGCGGCTGCCAGCCCAAGGACCACGCCGGCCCCGATGAGAATCTGGAAGCGGGCTACGCCCTGGCCGGAAGCGATGACGAGACTGGCTGCCACAATGACGACGATGGCACTCACGGCTGATACCGTATTGGCCAGGGCATCGAATTTTCCGCGCATTGAATCGGGCACCGCGTCCTTGATCCAGGGATAGTAACCGGTCTCGGCGATGCCCCGACACAACGAGTAACCGAAGATAATGCCCGACACCCAGAAAAAAGTCCTGTCGACGCCATAACGGCTGCTGATCCAGGGGGTCAGTATCAACAGAAGAGTCAAGCCCTTGCGCAAAGTCCAAAAGGAGACGAAAACGCGTTTTCTTCCCAGCCGGGCCACGCCGGGAGCGATGGCCAGGGCGACGATGCCGGAAAAGGGGATCAAGGACAGGAGAAAGCCGATCTGAGCGGTATCCAAACCCAGCTGGTCGAGAAACAGGATGAAGACCGAACCGGCGACGGTCAAGAGCAGAAAGCTGGTATTGAACACCAGGCCTACCAGAAGCCATGGCAACCCTTGGATCTTCTCAACGTCGGTGGGTTCGGTTTTAGTATTCGTGGCTGTTCACTCCGCAACGCGAGCCTGACCAGGGGAGGCCGCCGGTTGCTGCCGGAATTTCAGAAAAGAGCCCGGCGGTGTTAATCAATTGTTTCCCTCACCCCGCAGCTCGTCCAACGTGACGATGGTCGCCGGATTGGTGGACAGAACGTGGGCCTGAACGGCACCATTGGATGTCTCCTGCAACAGTTGCTTGAGAATCTCCAACTGATCGACAGGCAGGCGTGCCGTGAGCGTGACTTGAGTTCCGAATTCTTGAGTCAGGATACGGCCACGACAGGCCGGGATGTGCTGGCGGATGCGCTCAAAGTAGGTGTAAGGCGCCTGGACACGCACCGTGTGCGTCGACAGCTTGACCGCCAGAGGGGTGATGGAAAGTACCTCACGCACGGCATCGCCGTAGGCGCGTACCAGCCCGCCGGTACCCAGCTTGGTGCCGCCGAAATAGCGGGTGACCACGACCACCACGTCACCCAGTCCGCTGCCCTGGAGGACTGCCAGAGCCGGCCGGCCGGCGGTGCCGGAAGGCTCGCCATCGTCGTGACTGTGGGCAGTGGTTGAGGCCCCGTGGCCGATCAGATAGACCGGCACATTATGATTTGCATCGGCAAATTCCTGCTTGACGCGGGCCACATAATCCTTGGCCCCGTCGACGGTGAAGGCCGGTGCCAGGCTGGCAAAAAAGACGGAGTTGAGGACCTTGATCTCGGCGCGGGCTTCCTTGGCCGGAACGTACAAGGTCCGTTCCTGGCTACTCATCGGCGGACAGCAAGCGCCGGACATCGGCAATGACCTGTTCGGTGTTTTGGAACAGGATGCCGTGGATGCCCATCGCGCAGGCGCCGGCCACGTTATTTGGCCGATCGTCGACGAAAATGGCTTCTTGAGGCGAAACCTGAAGCCGCTGCAAGGCAATCTGAAAAATGCGTGGGTCAGGTTTGGCTATGCCTTCCTCAGCCGAAATGACGATGGTATCGAACACCTCATCCAGTTTGAGTCTCTCGGTGAACAACTGGCGGGTGCCAAGCCATGCGTCACTGAGGATGGCCGTCCGGTAATCCGGCCGCAGGCTCTTCAGAAAATCGATCAACTCGGTGTCTAGTCGACCGCCGGACCAGAAATCGGTGACCAACGCTTCCAGTTCGTCGTCGCTCAAAGAAAACGTCGACCCGACAAATTGCCAGACTTCGTCAACGTCGGCTTTGCCAACCATGCTGCGGGCCATTATCTCCGACTCGAACACGAGGCGGTCCAAGTCTCCCGTTCCCAGTCCCAATTTTGTCTCCCATTGGCGACGCATTAATGCATCCGGGTTGCGCATCAACACGTCACCAAAGTCGGATATGATAGCTTTTATTGGCATTCTGTCCAGTGTCCTTCGCGATTTTTCGATGGTTTCGCCAGAGATGGTACCAGATGTTGGCAGGCTTTACAAGTCGAAAAGAAACAGGCACCCGGTCCTCATCGGGTGCCTGCAGATAGCACGTCCTCGAACAATTGAGCAATGACCGGCTATTTGTGTTCCGGCTACGCCAGAGAGGATTGCCCTATTGGCCGTCCTCTGCCGCCTGGTCGCTGCTGTCACCAACCCGTGGATCAGAGTCGGCTGAACCGGTCACCTGGCCAGCCAGCGCGCTGTCCGTGTCGGCCTCTGAAGGTTCCTCTTCCGCCGCCGGCTGATCGCTGCTACTGGCGGCCTTTGGACCGGGGTGTGCTGAACCGGGCACCTGGCCAGCCAGCGCGCTGTCCGGATCGGCCTCTGAAGGTTCTTCTTCCGTCGCCGGCTGATCGCTGCTACTGGCGGCCTTTGGACCGGAGTGGGCTG
>CAZHBM010000205.1:4174-7012 GCA_964529945.1 uncultured Anaerolineales bacterium
TGATCGCTGCTACTGGCGGCCTTTGGACCGGAGTGGGCTGAACCGGTCACCTGGCCAGCCAGCGCGCTGTCCGGATCGGCCTCTGAAGGTTCCTCTTCCGTCGCCGGCTGATCGCTGCTACTGGCGGCCTTTGGACCGGAGTGGGCTGAACCGGTCACCTGGCTGGCCAGCGCGCTGTCCGTGTCGGCATCTAGGAGTTCTTCTTCCGTCGCCGTGCCGCTTTCGGGTTCGTCTTGTCCGGCCGGGGGCAGAGCCGAAGGCGGTTCCCGGCGCGGCGGTGTGACCTGGTAGGTCTGGGTGCCGAAGCGGCTGAGCACAACTGCTCCCAGACCGATGCTGGTCACGATCAACCACAGCAGCGCCCCCAGGAGCCAGAAAAAGAATCCCAGGCAGGGGAGTTTGCCCAACACCATCAAACCCTGTTGTGCCAACGTGAGAATGAATACACCCACCAAGGCCAGGACCGTAGCTGACGGTTGTCTCTGTTTATGAACCAGGGGCAGCAGTCGTTGGCCAAGCAGATAGCCGACCACCAGCCAGCCGTACAGGCTGGCCACCAGCAACGCCAGGCCGAGCAACAATCCAATCGGGGAGAGGCAGATGGTGATGACCAGCAAGGTGACTACGGCCACACCGACGATCATCGTGCCCAGCCCGACGCCCAAGCTCGTGGCAAACGCGCTGCGGGCCGTCTTTCCCACGGTCTCAGAATGCTGAGGCAACAGCACGAATACCAATAGTCCAAGCACGGCCAGCACGACGGCCAGGGTGATCGCCCTCACGATTTGCAGGAAGATACCCAGTAGGTCCAATCCGCGGCTATGGACCGGCGGGTTGACGCTGAAGTTGCCGTTGCCGGGGAACGACCAGTTGAGATCATCGAAATTGAACCGGTTCGTCTCGACGGTTTGCCCGCTGACCTGAGCTAATTCACTGACGGACAAAGACCCGCCGACAGAAGCGACGTTGCCGTCCACGACGGCACGTTCGTTCAGATTGACGTTGCCGCCGATAACGGCCAGGTCACCGTCGATTTCGCCGTCAGAGGTGACGCTGCCGCCGAATACGACCACGTCACCGTCGATGCGACTGTCTTGGGCCATGTCGAGGCTGCCGCCCAGTATGACCAGGTCACCGGTCATAACCTCGCCCGCGGCGAGCTCGACGTTGCTGCCCATGACCACCTGGCCCGGCTGGCTCCCGTCTTGGGCAAACGCGGGTGAAGCGAAACACAGCAACACAATCAGAATGAGACCTAATCTAAACATTGTCTTTGACATCAAAACCCTCCTACCTGACTTTCTCGTTTTCTTGAGCGTTTCAGGATTCGCATCGGTGCCTCGGCTGAAAGACATGGGCCGCGCGACGAACGAACTCAACACTGAAACTCCGTTTCATGACAAAAAATGTTTGAGCAACGTATTTACCCTGGCTATCAATGATTGATTGTTACGGGAGTGACAGCCCAAACGCGACGGCCCACGAATTGGATCCAAAGAAGGACGGCCAGAGCGGTAGCCATCGCGTACATCACAAAAACCGGGTGACCGAGACTGCGGAAAACGGCGCTGAGAACGACAGAGACTATTTGAAGGATCGCCTTTACCGTTTCCAGGAGTGCAAAAGAAGCATCAAGAACCAGACTCAACAGGCCTTCAAGAGGCAGTTGCTGCCAGAAACTGGTGCTGGCCGCAACGAGAGACAAAGCCAGCAGTGCCGATAGGCCGATGCCGGCCACGGCCAGGATGCTCATCCCGGCCCAGGTCCGGCCGCGACTCGTCCGGCTTCGAACGCGTTCCTGAAAGCGCTGCGCGAAGCCCGGTTCTGGCATAGCCATGGGCGCGGAGGCAAGCAGCCGGCCGAGCCTGCGCTGGCGCTCGAGTTCCTGCCGGCAGACGGGGCAGGTCTTCAGGTGGGCCTCCAACGCTTTCACCTCACCTGGATCAAGCTCCTCTTCCAGCCAAAGCCAGATTTGCTGTTGCCAGTAATCACATTCGTTCAACATATTCATACCTCTCTCACGCTTCCCCAATTGGTGACCAATATGGGCTCGGTTGCCGGCGGCTGTTGATTCGCCTGTTCGTGAGCTTCCGCCATCATCTGGCGCGCCCGAAAGAGTCGAGATTTGATGGCCGACACGGTTGTGTCCAGCGTTTCAGCGATGTCCTGATACGACAGGCCTTGCCAATATCTGAGAACGACTGCTGCCCGGTACTCGGGCGGCAAGGTGTCCAAAAGAGAGCGGATTAACGTCTCCGCCTCGTTGCTTATGGTGACCTCCTCGGGTTGCGGCCGTGGATCAGGCAGCATTGACCAGGGGGGTAGATCGTCCCACGAGACCAGCTTGAAGCGGCGACGCCGAAGCTGGTCGATACAATAGTGCGACGCCACCGCCAGCAGCCACGAGGCGAATTTGCGGTTGGGGTCGTAGGAATGTAACCGCGTATAGGCCCGCAAAAACGTCTCTTGAGCGGCGTCTTCGGCCTCGGTCGCCGTTCCAAGTAGCCGGTAGCAGAGATTAAAAACCGGCCTTTGATAAGATTGCACGAGATTTCCGAATGCCACATCATCTCCCTGGAGAGCTTGCTCAATCCAGACAGTTTCTTCAGTCATTGCTTCCATCTTCCGTGTTCCGACTCGCTTGCGACGCAACCAGGGCGGCAGCGGTGAGTTGAATCGGATTCTCTCATCTGCCGCTATCACACTATACGCGGATATTAGGACAAAGTTGCAGCCGGCAACTCCCATTGCCGGGATGTGTTTGGAGTGTATCACGAAAGAGACTTCGGCCACAAGGAGAGCTTGCTACGTGGTCTGCACCCGGCCGGAAAGTGGACG
>CAZHBM010000206.1:0-7009 GCA_964529945.1 uncultured Anaerolineales bacterium
GCTCGACAGTGACGAGTATCACACCGCTGATGAACCCCCCCGTCGCCCTAAGCTCGTCGTTGTTCTGCACCACTACCAGGTAGTGGTGCAGCAATCCGTCGCCGATCAACTGCCCCATCAGCAGGGTGCCATCAGTTGCCTGCTGGGCCAGGTCGAGATAGTGCGCCAATCGCTGCGCCGGCCGGGTCATTTTGGGCAGCAGCCGGTCACCGTTCACCTGAGCGTAAATTGCGTCGGCCTGCTGCAGGCGCTGCCGTGCGGCCAGTAGTTGGGGGGAGACTTGCGCCAGGGCCGCCATCTGACCATCCAGTCGCTGCTGATCTCCGGAGCCCACAACCACCTGGGCTGCGTCAGCCAACAACAGGCCACCGTCGGCAGTAGCGATGGCCGATTCGAGCAACTTGGGCGCTGCCTGGGCGCTGTCACCCACCACCGGAAGCCAGCCCAGGCGGTTACTTAACCACAAAACCGGCCCTAGTTGATCTTGCAGCGATTGGGCCGAATCTCTAATAGCGACCAAATCGGTTTTGGCTTCAGCCGCGGTCGCCAATGTAGACGTCTGGTCCTGAGTCAAAGACTGTAATGACTGAAGGTGGAGCCTAATCACCGCCACCGTACGGCTCACCTGGACCGCCTGTACGGTTACCGACAGCGCGACCAGGAAGAGACCGATCAGCAGCAACGTCCGGCCGTCGCGGTTGACGCGCGTTTTACCGCCTCGTGTCACCAGCACACCTTGACGTTGGACTCATCGGATCCCATCGTCAGCCAGCCAAAATACAGTTCTTTCGGGATTGGCTTCTGTCAGGGCGGTCACATCACCACCGGTCACGACCAGGCCGGGATGTTGTTCCACCAGCATCTGGACATACCATGGGTAGGTCAGCAGATCCCGATCGGCGACCACGACGTCAGGCCGCTTGCCTTCGACGAGCTGCAAATACCACAGGGCAAACGTTGAACTGTCCTGCCGGCTGACGATTAACGCTTGCGGCGGCAGTTGTTCCAGCGTCTCCGCTCCCCAATCAGGCGCCACTGTGTCGCCGCTGAGGTCCAACTGCGGATAGTGGAGATAGGCAGTCGCCAACAGGCACAGGATACCAGCCAGGGATAGAGCCGTTACAAGCCAGCGGCGTCTGCCGGCAACCTCCTGGAACAACCAGCCAGTGCCCACCCCCAGCATCACTGCCGATAGCACACAGGCCGGCAGCAGGTACACCTGGGCATCGACGCTATCGTACCCGATGGCGAAGACGAAAAATAGCAGACTAACGCCAATCACCAATCCCCCCAGGCCACGTCGCCGCTGCCACAAATAGGCACCGCCAAGTACAATCAACCCGATGCCCAACGGCCCGAACTGGGTCAGCGATGTGCCGGCGGCTGCACTCACGCGAGCCGGTATACGCGCCCATTCGACGCCGAACAAATAGTGGTGATAGGCCGCGCCGCTTACCAGCCACCAGAACCCTTGCCAGGTGTCGGCCGCCCCCCAATTGACGGCGGGATGGTGATGGGCCGCCCACGGCAGATACAGATAAACCGCCAGCCCGGCAGCCAGGCCGGTCAGAGCCGGCCAGCCGGCGGCCAGCCAGTCCTGCCAATTCAGTGCTTTGTTGCTGGGGGAATCAGATGTGGTCTTCACCACAGCATAGACGACAGCCGGCCCCAACAGCAGGCCGGAGGTCAGGTGATTGCCCAGAGCCAGACCGGTCACCAAGCCCAGGCCTATCAGGCGCCAGGTCCAATTACCTTGACGAGATTGAGTCCAGCACACGACCAAATAGCAGCCGGCGGCGATGAAGAAGGCGTTCAGCGTGTACACCTCGGCAATGAGCGCCTGCGACCAAAATAGCGGTGAAAAGGCCAAAGCCCAAGCCGCCAGCCAGCCACTCACCGCCGGACGCCAACCCTCTCCATTCAGCTGCGCCAGGAGGTGCCGGACCGTCGCATAGACGAGGACCACCGTCGCCACCGCAAACACGGCCGACATCAAATTGAGCCGGTAAGCCACATTGCCAAACGGCAACCGAGCGAACAGGCGCCCTAGCAACAGGTAAGTCGGATAGCCGGTCGGATGGGGCACCCCGCCTGTCTGGACGGCTGAGATCAAGTCTCCACCATCCTGGCCAAAGTGCGCCCAAGTCAAACCGGGTGCCAGCGTGGCCGCGTACAAACCGGCCGGCAAGGCGGCCACCAGAGGCCACGTCCACCACCAGGCCACTGAGGCTCTTGGACGGGCAGCGGCACGGCCAAACAGTGCCAGGTCGCGACCGATCCACCCAGGGAGGAAACGAGTCCTGGCAACGTCCAGCAAACTCATCAGGCTGTCACCACTACAGGCATGTTTTCGTGCGCGTAACCGGTAGGCAATTGCACGCTAGCTGCTCCGTTCGACCGTCGCCGGATCGGGCGCCACTTCGAGCCGCTCGATCAGCTGTACGGCTGCCAGCAAGTCATCGACGACCATAACCTGGTCCAGACCCTCTCCTTCCAGCAGCCTGGCCTGAGCCTTTCCACGGCCGGTCAATACCATAATGAGTCGAGCGCCAACGGCGGCACCGGCCAACATGTCGGTCAAGGCGTCACCCACCACGTAGGACCGGCTCAGATCAAGCTGATACTTATCGGCGGCCTGCAACAACAGGCCGGGACGAGGCTTGCGGCAGTCGCAGTTTTCGTCCGGCCGGTGAGGGCAGACAAACACATCGTGAATACAGCCGCCAGCCTGACGAATCACCTCGATCATATGCGTGTGAATATCTTCCAGCGTCTCGGAATGGACCAGTCCACGATTGATGGCCGACTGGTTAGTAATGACGAAGACCGGCAATGAAAGGTGCGCCAAAGTCGATAAAGCCGCCAAGCTGTTGGACAGCAGCACAAACTCTCCCATCCCCTTCACGTGATCCGGCCGGTTCTGATTAATAACGCCGTCGCGGTCGAGAAATATGGCTCTACGCTTCAATTTCGAACCCCGCCCCAAACCACTCTGATGTCTTCCTTTGCCGGCCAAGACGACCAGCCAGACGCTCTACCGGGAGACCCATGAGTCCGCCACCCGCAGCTCTGACGATTCCTGAATGAAACGATCCGGAAGGTTCGCATCCCCCTCCAATGGAACTCGCCGCAGGCACCAGCAAAGCAAATGGGCCAACATCTGGTGCAAGTCCTCCACCTGCTCCATACAGTCATTGGGTACCACCAAAGGGATGTCCACCATATCCTTGAGTTTGCCGCCGTCAAAACCGGTGAAGCCGACGGTCGTCGCGTGCTTCTCACGCGCTCTTTCCACCGCCATCAGCACGTTGGCCGAGTTGCCACTGCCGCTGATGGCGATCACCACGTCACCCGGGTTGACCAGGTTGGTCAACTGTTCGGCAAAGACGTGCTCATAACCCAGATCGTTGCCGTAGGAGGATAGCAGGAACAAGTTGTCCGTCAGGGCTATGACCCGAAAACGTGGCCGGTCGGGCATGATGGTGCCCTTGCTCAGATCGCAGGTGAAGTGGGAGGCTGTGGAAGCGCTACCGCCGTTCCCCAAAATGAAAACCTGTTTGTCGTGCAGGCGGGCGTAGTGCAATAGGGCCATCACTTCCCGGATCAGGTCCAGAGGCAACTGCGCCAGACTGTGCTGTAAATCTTGAATGTACCGCTCGACATCATCCATCTATCTGCTCCTTTTAGTTAGTCAATCCAAACTCATTTCCAGTCACACAGGACTCATCCAAATAAGACTAATAACGCCGGCGATCAAGAAATTGGGCTAACCACGACGTGCGGTGACCTTGTGGTCAAGGGTTATCGATGGTCTGGGGGTGAGGCTCCGCTTGCGGTTCGCCATTATGATTATTGCGTCCACCCAACAGCCGTTGCCACCAGGTACCACCATTCCCGTCCCGCCGGTCGCTGCCGTTACCGGCATAGTAATAATGGTAATGGTAGTAGTAATAGTACCGGTAGCCGCTCGACCGGGCCGACAGCCGGTTGACCACGATCCCCAGAATATGGCCGCCAACGTTGAGCAGCGTGTCCCTGGCGCGCAACGCCATCTCGCGCCGGGTACTACCCGAATCGGTGACCAATAGAACGCCGTCCAGCCGCGTGGCCAACACGGTCGCATCGGTAACGGCCAACACCGGCGGACTATCGAAAATCAGGATGTCGTAGTCCGACTGCAACTGGGCGAGCAACTGCTGCATCTTCTTAGAGCCCAGCAACTCGGATGGGTTGGGCGGGATCGGGCCGCTGGTCAGCACGTATAGGTTTTCCACCTCGGTAGCCTGTAGATGGCCCTCAGCCGATGGCTCACCTTCCTGCAGCAGGGCATTGGTCAGTCCGTTCTGGTTCGACAAATGGAAGATCTTGTGCTGCACCGGCCGGCGCAGGTCGGAATCGATCAGGACGGTCCGCAGACCGGCTTGCGCCATGGTGACCGCCAGGTTGGCTGAGGTGACACTTTTGCCCTCAACCGAGCTGGCACTGGTGACCAGCAAGGTACGGGCCGGCCTGTCGAGGGTGGAAAACTGGATGTTGGTGCGCAGCGTGCGATACGCCTCCGAAATTGGGGAGCGCGGGTGACGCATGGAGATCAGCTTGTTGTCGTAGCCCTCGCCTTTGATGCGGGTGATGGTCGCCAGCGGCGGCAGTTCCAGCGTCTTGAGCACGTCCTCGGAGGTCTTGATGGTGTCATCCAGGTACTCCAACAAAAAGGCTGCACCCAGGGCCAGGATCAGGCCCACGCTGGCCGCCAGCAGCACGTTCAGGCCGGTACGCGGGCTGACGGGCCGGGTCGATACCTGAGCCGGCTCGATGACCGTCAGGTAGTTGGGTGAGCCGCCCTCGATGAAATTGAGCATCTGGGCATAGTTGGCCTGCCAGGTATCGATCTGGGTCTGCAGCACGTTGATCTGCCCTTGCAGGTCCTGAATCTGGCGGGCGCTGAACGCCTCGCCCAACGACTGCTCCAGCTCGGAGATCTGGGCCTGGCCGGCCTCGATCTTAGCCTGCAAATCGGCCACCTGCTGCTCGACAAAATCGCGGTGCTCGGAACGTTGTGCCTCTTCCGGCGCGGTTGGGCTCTGCTGAATCAACTGCTGGGCGATCTCGTCGGCCGTCACCGCCGCCCGCTGCGCATTGGTGTCCAGAACTGCAATCTGCATTAACTGCGTGCCCTGTACCAGGCTGGCATTGACCCGCGTCTTTAGCTCGTCCCAACGGGTGCCCAGACCCAGCGAGTCGATGGTCGCCTGCAAGATCGGCTGGCGGGTGGCCATCTGGACGTAGGTCTGGGCCAACTGCTGGCTGAGCATGAGGTCCTGCGAGGTGACATTTGGATCCTGGATGATGCTCTGACCGACCATCAAGGTGGTGGAGCTCTGGAACACCAGGGGCATCGAACGGCTGGCCCAGTAACTGGAGCCAGCAGCAATGGCGGTAGCCAACACAATCAGCCACAACCATCGCCAGATCACGGCTACATATTGACGCAATTCCATAAGGCCAAAACTCCTAATAAAGATGATTCAGGTCAGGACGACCCAAAGACTGAGCCACGCCGCCATCAAAATGGTGCCGGCAACGGCTTAACGGGCAGGTGGGGCCTTGAACCACACCGGGTCCCAATCATTGTAATCGCTGCGGCTGAGGTTGCGCTGGTTCTGGCCGGCATAGTCCATTCCCCAGAAGTCCAACAAGTAGAGTTGATCCCGGCCGTCGCGGTTGGAGTAGAAGACGATTTGGGTGCAATCCGCCGACCAACTGGGGTGCTTATCCCAGGGCCATTCATTATCCGTCAGGCGCACGGTACGCAGCGGCTGGCCGGCCTCGGCGGCACTCAGCAGGTCCAGCACGTAGATGTCGTCGAAGTTCGATTGTTGCGATGTGTAGGCGATATAGCGCGGCTGGGCCTGGCAATAGGCCGGGCTGTAGTCGGCGCCCTTGGTACCGCCGGTCAGGTACTGCTCGTAGCCATCGCTCAGGCGCCGCAGGCTGATCTCGTAGTTGCCGCCCAGTCGGTCGTCCTCGCCGGCGCCGCGCGGCAAAGTAACGATGACCTGGTACTGGCCGGTCGGGTCAAGCGTGTCACGCACCAGGGCGGCCGCGTAGGCCTCCGGCCCGGTCAGGCGCTGCACATTGCCGCCGTCGGCATCCATCACGTAGTACCAGGGCTCGCCACCCTCCCGGTCGGACAGGAAGCCGATGCGGCCGAGAAGGTAGTCGGGGATACTGTAAGGGTTGGGCGTCGGCGACAGGGTCGGCACCGGCGTCGGCGTGGGAAAGACCTCCGCCCCGAGCGCGATCCAGGGCGTGGCGGTGGGCGTCACCACGTTGGGCGCCGGCGGTGTGGGCGTGCCGTGGCGCAGGGCTTCAATCGTGGCCTGGAGCACCAGGGCGATGGCGGTACCCTCGTTCTCAGGAGAGGGCGCCACGGTCGGCACTACCGGCGTGGCCCAATTGGCCGGCAACGGCGTGGCCGTGCCGTAGACCGCCTCAGCGGTGGCGGTGGCGATGGCCTGCGCCAGGGCGGTCAGCAGATTTTTGGGCGTGGGCACGCTGGTGATGACAAACATCGTCGGCGACGGCGTGGCGGTGACCAGGTTGACGGGCGTGGCCGTCGGCGTGCCGGTGGTCACGGCCATGGCCGTGCCGGCCGCCGCCTGGTAGGCGGCGGTGGCCGCGTTGGCCGGTTGGGGCGTGTTGGTGACCACCACCCATTCAGCCGGCGTGGCGGTGATCAGATTGTAGGGCGTGGGCGTCAGCGTGCCGATGCGGGTAGCCTGTTGCGTCGCCTCGAGCAGCATCGCCGCTGCCGTCAGCACGTTCTCGGGCGTGGGTGTGTTGGTGACCACGATATACTCGCGCGGCGGCGGGGTCATGGGCGGCGCGCCGACGCTCAAGAACAGCACCGGTTTCAGTCCCATACTCTCCGGCCCGTAGCCGCTGTCCCAACTGAACAGGCTGTCATCACCGGCCAGAGGGCCGTCAACGCGCAGCGACAGCTTGTCCT
>CAZHBM010000207.1:0-6991 GCA_964529945.1 uncultured Anaerolineales bacterium
ACGGCGTGTGTGTGTTGGACAATGCGGGACGGATTGTGCGCTACAACCCGGCTTTCCAACGCATTTTGGCTTTGCCCGACGGCACGTCGGTTGCCGGTTTGTCGTGCCTGGAGGTGATGAAAACGGCTCTGCCGGCGCCTGACTTGGACGCGATCCTGGCGGTGGATAACCTGGGACAGCGGCAGGAAGCCGAGATTGGCGGTAATGGTCGCTGGTTTTTTCTGACGACCGATCCAATTGTCGATGAACAGGGTGATGCGACGGGGGCAGTTTTTATCCTGGCCGACGTTTCCGACCGTAAGCGGATGGAACAACAGGCGCTGGAAGCCAGGAAGATGGAGGCGATTGAGCGGCTGACGGCCGGGCTGTCCCACGATTTCAACAACCTGTTAACCTCAATCAACGGGTTTGCTGAGCTGCTGCAAACGGACCTCGATCCACAATCAGCTCAACGACCGATGGCGGATGCGATCCTGCGCAGCGGGGAACGTGCCGCCGGGCTTGTCAGGCAGCTGTTGGCTTACAGTCAGAGGCAGCATTTTGTGCCCAAGGTGGTGGACCTGGGACAACTGGTGGGCGCGATGAGCCGCGATCTGCGCGAAAGAGTTGGCGGAAAAATCAGGTTGGTGACGGCGTTGGACGCCGGCCTGTGGCCGGTAATGGTCGATGAGCACCAGATGGAAGAGGTTGTCAGCGCCATGGTGGCCCAGGCCAAGGACTCCATGCCTGATGGCGGAACGGTGACCATAACGACGCACAACGTCACGCTCAACAGGCCGGACGTGGCCGACTTCGCGGAAGTGACGCCGGGTGACTACGTTCAACTGACGGTCAGTGACACCGGAGCCGGTATGAGTGACGAGATGAAGGCCAGGATTTTCGAGCCGTTTCTGTTTATCTCCGATGCCGTGGCGACCGGAACCGGAATGCGGTTGGCAGCCGCCTATGGCGTCGTGAAGCAGAGCAAAGGCCACATTCACGTCTATAGCCAGGAAGGGCGTGGCACCGAGTTCAGAATCTACCTGCCACGCTACGTGGAAGCCTAATCTTGTCCTATGGATCGCAAAATTCTGCATTTGGACCTGGACGCATTCTTCTGCTCTGTAGAGGAGAGGCGTGATCCGGATCTAAAAAGCTTGCCGTTCGTCGTCGGCGGCTCGGCCGAAGGACGGGGTGTGGTGGCCTCGAGTTCCTACGCCGCCAGGCAGTATGGCATCCGTTCGGCGATGCCGACTGCCCGCGCATTGTCCCTGTGTCCCCAGTTGGTGGTGGTGAGTTCGGACTTTTCTCGCTACGGAGACACGTCGCGCCAGGTGATGGCCTGCCTGTACGATCTGACCGCCCGGGTGGAACAACTGTCGATCGATGAGGCGTTTTTGGACGTATCCGATTTACCGCAGCCCGGGCAAGAAATCGCCCGAGACCTGCAGCGCCGGATCAACACCGATCTCGATTTGCCCTGTTCGTTGGGTGTGGCCAGCAACAAACTGGTCGCCAAGATTGCCAACAACGTCGGCAAGGCGTCGGTGGGCGGGACGCGCCCGCCGAATTCGATCAAGACCATCCCCCCAGGCGGGGAGGCGGCCTTCCTGGCGCCGCTGCCGGTGCAGGAGCTCTGGGGAGTCGGCCCCAAGACGGCCGCCCGGCTGCAGTCACTGGGTATGCGCACGATTGGCGACCTGGCCGCCTGGCCGGTTTCGGACCTGGAGGCCCGCTTTGGGCAGATAGGCCGGGACCTATCCCGCCGGGCGCAAGGCATTGACGACCGGCCGGTCATCGGCGAGCACGAAGCCAAATCGATCAGCCAGGAAGTCACCTTCGCTGCCGACGTCAACGACCGGAAAAAGCTGTTACGCACCATGCGTAGTTTGGCCGAGGGAGTAGGCTACCGGTTACGCGGGCAGGGCCTGGCAGCGACGACGGTCAAGATCAAGTTGCGCTGGGCCGATTTCACCACCCTGACTCGCCAGGTTTCCTTCGAACAACCGACGTCTCGCGACGATCAGATTTTTGAGGCGGCTGCGGCACTGTTCGACCAGACCTGGAAGTCGGGCAAATGGGTTCGGCTGCTGGGCGTAGGCGTCAGCGGCCTGAAGCCACCCTTGGCCCAAATGGACTTGTGGCCCGATGGAAACCAGAAGCGGGCCGCCAAACTCCAGACGGCGGTCGACCAGGTGCGCCACCGGTTTGGTCGCCGCGCCCTGATGCGCGCCAGCAACCTGGACCTGGATGATGAGACCCGGCGGGAGAGTCACTGACCGCCGATGGGATGGGCAGCCGGCTAGAGCGTCAGGATTACGTCCTCGAGTTTACGTTTGGGCACGTGGTGCACGTCTTCGGCATCGCGCCAATACTTGATATCCCCGCCGGCAGGAATCTCCTCGATGAGTACCTTCTCTTTGGGTTTTCCCAATGCGATGACCTGCAAGATGTCGTAACCTTCGGGAATGCCCAGCGCATTGGCCAATCGTTCCCTTTTGACTGAATGGAAGATGCATCCGCCCAGGCCGCGCTCCGAAGCCGCCAGCAATATGGTCTGAGAGGCAATCCCCAGATCGGTGCCCAAGATCAGCGTCTGAGGCGTGTCGCTCTCGGTCAGGACGATGATATAGGCCGTAGGTCGCTCGTTCTCCTCCGGGCCGGGCCAGTCAGTCAGGTAGCCGGCCCAGCCGAGGGTGGCGAAGATCTGGGCGTTGCGCTCGGCGGTGGCAGACAGCACGTAACGCAGCGGCTGCCGGTTGCCGGCCGAGGCTGTCAGGCGGGCCAGGTCGACCAATTCGATCAGGGTTTCGTGTGATACGGGAACATCCTCCCAGAAACGGCGATATGCTCGGGTGTGCAATACAAGTTCTCGCAACATAATAACCTCCCGTGATTAAGGTTGTCTTGCGTCTGGCGGTCGTCAGCAGGCTCGCCGCCGGCTGCTTTGCTCGTCCTGAACGGCGAGTTTGACGGCGACCGGACCGCGCCAGGGAATCAGTCGTGGCACCTGCCGCCGGTACTGTTCGTACGCCTCGCCGAACTCGCCCACGAGCCGGCGTTCCTCGAAAAAGGGTCCCACCACCAGGTAGATAGAAAAAACTGCCCATAGAGCAGCCAGGTTGTAGGTCATATAGGGCGTCAACCAGATGAGTACCAGGCTCAAGGCATACAGTGGATGGCGTACCCAGCGGTACAATCCAAACACGGCCAGAGGCGGTTGTTTGCGACTGCATCCCTGGGGACTGGTCTCGCTGAGCTGGCGCAAGCCCAGAAAATGCCAGGCGTCGGTGATCCATACGCCGTAGACCAAGCTGAGCAGGGTGATGGCCTGCAGGAATAAGGCCACCTGCCACCATGGGGCGGGAAACGTGTACCAGTGCCGGTCGGGTAGCAGGGGTATCAGCACCAGGACCGGCAACAGAGTGACCACTGCCACAAAATTGAAGGCCAGTCGATACCAGCAGTCGGTTCGCGGGCCGAAGAGACGGCGCGCCCACGCCTTGGCGGTGCAACTTGCCAGGAGGCTATGTAGGACACAGTAAGCGCCGGTGGCCAACGCGATGACGGTCATGCTTATGGGCATAATCACCCCTCCTCAATAATATATCAGCCGGGCGAAAGATTGGCCTGAAAGTCGCGGGCGAAATCTTCGGGAATGCGGATAGGCAGGCCGGAGTGAATGTCGACCCAGGCCCAAAGGGTGCGAATGCGGGCCAGCAGGGCGCCGTCGCTGACCCGGCTGATGGTGAAATAACGAACCGCGCTGGCGTGCTTGAAACGGGCGATCCATGTGGCGATTTCCAGCTTGTCGCCCAACAGCGCCGGCTGGCGGTATTCGATGTCGTGCTCGCGGGCGATGACGGCGAATCCGGCATCCCACATACGTTCGACCGGCCAACCGAAGGCTTGGGCGACGCGAAAACCGCAGTCCTCGACATAGGCCAGGTAGGCGGCGTTATTGACGTGACGCATGGTGTCGATTTCGCGCCATTCAACCTGGCGTTGTATCCGGTATACCCCCGGCGGCGGCGGCGGTGGCTCGGGAAACGGGCGCCGGGGACCGGCCATCGGCGGTACCCCTTCCGGGAAGAAGGAAGCCAGTAGCTCGCGCGGGATCTGCGCCGGACGCCCGGTGGAGTCGTTGCGGTAGATCCAATCAGTCTCGGCGCGGGTCGTCAGCTCACCGCTGCCGGCCAGGCGAAACTCATAGCAGCGGCGCGACCGCGCCCGGCGGTGATCGTCCATCCACGTTTTGATCTGTATGCGGTCACCGTAGAGCAGCGGGCGGATGTAACTCACCAGGGTACGGTGGGTGACCCAGTGGAAGCCCATTTCGGTATAGCGTTCCAGGTCGTAGCCGGCTGCGGCCGAGGCGTCGAAGGCCGATTCCTGCATATAGCGCAGGTAATTGGCGTGATTAAGATGACCATAGGCATCACATTCATAATAGCGGACCTGAAAATCTTGGGTGTGTACGAGCGGCATTGAAAGCTCCAACGGAAAGTGATTGATTGTGAAAATCGGCGTCTACCTCCCATAGAAGACGCTGACCAACCGTGGGCGCGACTGAAGGTGGGCAGTGGGTGCCGGGCATCTGTTTGCGCCTCTTCGCGCGCATCACCCCACCGGCCAAAGGGCAAAAATAACTGATTGCCCGAATTGCATGCCTGGAATCCCTGTTTCATTATGCGCCCGGCCGGCGTGGGCGTCAATCTCGACCAAACGACTGTCACCAGGTGAAGTCAGTGTATTTACTCGTCGACTCGCGGTTGGTCTGGCAGCTGGTGGGCAGAGCTGCAACCCGGAATCGGATATGCATGGTATAATTGATTCGCCGGTCTCGAAAAGCACACACCAGAGGTGTAAGGAGGGACAAGATGAAACCCAGGCAAATCTTCAACGTCTTGGCATTATTGATGGTGCTGGTCGTCAATTGGTTGGCCGAGGCGCTGCCGCTCAATGGGCAGACGACCGGTCAGATATCGGACAGCATCCCGACCCTGTTCACGCCGGCAGGCTACGTCTTTTCCATCTGGGGCGTCATTTACCTGTGGCTGATCGCCTTTGCCGTCTTCCAGATCCTGCCCTCGCAAAAAAATGCTAACTTCGTGGGCCAAATCGGCTGGTGGTTTGTGGCCAGTTGTGTCCTCAACGCGGCCTGGATATTTCTCTGGCACTACGAGTCTTTCGTGTGGACCTTGGTAGCTATGGCCGGCCTTCTGGTCTCCTTGCTGGCAATCTATCAACGGCTGGAAATCGGCCGCTGTCCGGTTCCCACGGCGATCAAATGGCTGGTACACGTGCCGTTCAGCATCTACCTGGGTTGGGTGTCGGTGGCCACGATTGCCAACGTGTCCGTGGTGCTCGTGGAAAGCAACTGGTCGGGCTGGGGTCTGTCACCGGTGGTGTGGACGGTAATCGTCATCCTGGTGGGTGGCGGCCTGGGCGCCCTGATGATCCGCCGTCGCAACGAGATCGCTTACCCGCTGGTGATTGTGTGGGCTTTTGCCGGCATTGTCGTCAAACAGCAAGCTGCTGGAGCGGTGGCCTACGCCGCTGCAGGGGTGGCCGTCGCGTTGGTGTTGCTGCTGATCTACAGCCGGTGGCTTGAACCGGCACGGCCGGCCGGCGCCTGCTGACAAAGGGTGTGTCCCAAATTTTTGCGGGAGAGATCGGACCGCGCCAAGATTTGGTCGCGAAGCAGGTTCGTGAGCGGCCGCTCACGAAATGTCTTCACAAGCGCATAGAGTCAGGTAGGTGTTTTACTTCTTGTGGGTGCAAGACCTTCCGCCCACAAGAAGTAATTAGGGATACGGATTCATCGCCCGCGACGGTGGCGGCGACGTGTTCGTCCATTATTCGGCCATTGAGGGACATGAGTTCCGCAATCTCTTCGAAGGGGATCGCGTCGACTTCGTGTCGATGACAAGGAGAAAGGGCCGGCCGGCGCGAGCGTCGGCAAGATTTGTCTGAGAGGATCGAATGCCCTTCGGGGCACTGAAACATCGCAGATTACGCTGCCAAAAACTTTGATCTGCTGGCAAAGGAAGAGCACTACCTTGGTGGGTGGGTCGAAAAGGGGGCTCTCTTCCTTGATGTCTCTGTCAGGGAGACCAGTAGGAAAAGAGCCTTGGAGTTGGGGCGTGAACACAATCAGTTTGCCATATTTGACATTGGCACCGGAGAGACGATTTGGACAGGCATAGAGAGGGAAATGGAGAATTAAGATGAGTAGTTTGAGCGATAAGTGGAAGAACAAACCGAGTAGGCTGTATGCTGATGTCAAGGTGGGCTCTCTGGAAGAGTTCAAGGAAATGATCATGGCAATCACGGCATCTGTCACGGGAAGCCCGCCGGAAGACCTGCTCTCTGATGAGCAATGGAAGGCACACTACAGCACGTACCTCAAGAACGCTCAGAAGGCTCAGAACGATCGGTAGGGGGCTTTTTGGACTTTCTTGGTATCCGACGAGCGAGTACCTGAGCGCATCTAAAATACGCTAGAGGTGCTGTTATGTCTGAGAGGATCGAATGCCCTTCGGGGCACTCGAAGCGCCGGCAACGTGGCTGCGCACTGGCGGGGTTATTCTCTTGTGGAGGCCGTTGACGCCGGCGGCGGTTTGCGATAGAATGGGGCGGTTACAAACGCTTACCCACGCCAGCGAGAGGAATTTCCCTATGGACGACTTGCAGCAGATCGTAGCCAGCTACATTAACCGCTGGGCGCAGATGGACCCGCCCCAGTTCGTCATCCCCGACGTGCAGGACGCCGTGTCCTTTATGGTCACCGAGGCCGGCGAGGCGCTGGACGAGGTGCTGCGCCACAAACGCTACGTGCGCAACCATCCCGGCCAGGGCGACCAGGAGTCGTTGCTGGAAGAGGTGGCCGACACGGTCTTTATGGCCTACGTCTCGGCCATCGCCGCCGACGGTGACCTGAGGGCGGTCTTGCTGGCCAAGCTGGGAAAGATGGATGCCATCCGCCAGAAGCGAGCTCAAGAGGCCGCCG
>CAZHBM010000208.1:0-6970 GCA_964529945.1 uncultured Anaerolineales bacterium
TCCCTTGAGGGAGAGGATTGAGGTGAGGGTGATAGAATCCATTCGTACATGACAACCTAATTTCAACGACTGCTAAACAGGATGTTGTTGAGCAACCAACCGCACGGAACAACGTCGCAGTCATGCGGGGTTCCGGCCGGACTCTCATCCCCAACCCTTCCCCTCAAAAAGGCACGAGGACTGGTGCTCAACACCACGTGAGGACAGGCTCCCTAAAAGGGAGAAGGGAGCCACGCGTCAGTGATGGTCCGATTTTCAGTGGCCACCAAACGGCATGTTTTGAACAAGTAGATCAGATTATAGCACGGTTACCAGCAGTTGCACTGACCATACGCTGTCAGCGGGCTATGCCGGGCCTAACACGCAATACCTATTGTGTTTTTTGAAACGATACACCCCTGGAAAACGAGGGATGGACCAGTTTGCCAGCACCCATTTCGCCCGCAAAGCCGGGCGGGTGTATAATAGCGCCCACTTGCAGCCGGAGGCTGAACTCCATGTCCCACGACCGAAAAGCATACCGCTACTGCCCCTATTGCGGGGCCGAAATGGAAACCCGCCAGGTGATGGGCCGCCGGCGGGGCGTCTGCCCGGCCTGCGGCTTCATTCACTTCCTCGACCCCAAGGTAGGCGCCGGCGTGCTGGTGGAAGACCAGGGAAAAGTGCTGCTGGTACGCCGGGCGGTGGTGCCGGCCAAGGGAAAGTGGTGCCTGCCGTCGGGGTTCGTGGAGTACGACGAAGATCCGCGCCGGGCGGCCCAACGCGAGTGCCGCGAGGAGACCGGCCTGGAGGTAGACGTGTTGGGCCTGCTGGACGTGTTGCCGTACAACGCGGATAGTCGCGGACCGGGGATCATCATCTTCTACCAGGCGCGCATCACCGGCGGCCGGCTGAAACCCGGCGACGACGCCGACGCCGCCTGTTTCTTCGGCCCCGACGAACTGCCGGACCAGATCGCATTCCGCAGCAACAGCCTGGTGCTGGAGCGCTGGCGGGCCGGTCTGCCGGCAAGGATCAGCGATTCAGACGACGCCTGATGCCCTGGGCCAGCGCCTGCGGCTCGGGCGAGCCGGTGACCAGCGTGATCAGACCGTAGACCAGGCCGCCGCCGGCGATGCCGGTCAAAGACAACAACCAGGTCGGCCAGCTACCCCCCACGCGCAGCAGCAAAACCAAC
Source organism: uncultured Anaerolineales bacterium (assembly GCA_964529945.1). Lineage (GTDB taxonomy): Bacteria > Chloroflexota > Anaerolineae > 4572-78 > NAK82 > CAZHBM01. The sequence goes on from CAZHBM010000208.1 coordinate 1,178, forward strand.
CCCAACCCCATGACCAGGCTGGCGCCGGCCATGCGCACCAGCGCCGGCAGCAAGCCGGTGTCGCGCGGCCTTCCCAAACGGCGGTAGATGACCACTAGTAGCACCGCCATCTCAACGGCGGTGGCCAGCGAATTGGCCAGCGCCAGGCCGCCATGGGGCGCCCAGCCCAAACTGCGAAAGAGCGCCAGGAAGGACAGGCTAAGGCCGGCGTTGGCCGCCATAGCCGCCACACCGACGATCACCGGCGTCTTGGTGTCGTGCAGCGAATAGAAAGCCCGGGTGACAATCTCGACCACGGCGTGGGCCACCAAGCCCAGGCCGTAAAAGAGCAGCGCCCAACTGGTGGCCCGGGTCGACTCGGCGGTGAACGCGCCGCGCTGGAAGACCGCGCTTACCAGCGGCTGGCGCAGCAAAATCAGGCCGACGGCCGCCGGCAGTGTCAGGTAAAGCACGCCGCGCAGAGTGACCAGAAAGACCCGCCCCATCTCCTGGCGCTGATTGCGCGAAACCAGGACGGCGAAAGTGGGAAAGGCAGCGATGGCCACCGATTGGGCAATGACCCCTTCGGGCAAGAGCATCATCAAGCGGCCGAAATTGAGCGCCGCCAGGCTGCCGGCCACCAGGCTCGAGGCCAGGATGACGTTGACCAGGTAGTTCAGCTCGACGGCCGCCAGGCCCAACGCCCGGGGAGCCATCAGGCGGCCCACCTCGCGCACGCCGGGGTCGCTCGGAGCCAATCCAAAGCTGAAACGCATGCCGGCCTGGCGCAGGCCGGGCACCTGGATCAGCAGGTGGGCGAAGGCGCCGATCACCACGCCGACTACCGCACCGGCAACGCCGATGCGCGGTCCCAGCAACCAGACGCCGGCGATGATGGCCAGGTTGTAGACCACCGGGGCGGCCGCCGGGCGCCAGAAATGCTGGCGGGCGTTCAAGATGCCCATCACCACGCCACTGACACCGAAAATGACGGTCGAGATCAGCATCCAGCGCATCAGGCGCACGGTCAGCGCCTGTTGCTGGGGCGTGAAGCCGGGGGCAATGACGTGGGTCACCAGCAGCGGCGCGGCCACAGCGGCCAGAATGCCGGCCGCCGTCAGGAAAAGTAGCACCCAATTGATGACTGCCGAGGCCAGCCGCCATGCGCGGTCGAGGTCGCCTCCGGTCAGGTAATCAGAGAAGACGGGGATGAAGGCCGAGGCCAGCGCACCGCCGGCCATAAGGGCGAACAGCAGGTCGGGGAAACGGAAAGCGGCCAGATAGGCATCCAGTTCGGCGCTGGTGCCGAACTGGCCGGCGATGACCATCTCGCGCAGCAATCCGGCCACCCGGCTGGCCACAAACAAGATCATGACCACGCCGGCGGCGCGGGCCACCTGGCGCGTATGTGATTGGGGTATGGGACTGCTGTTAGCGTTCATAGACTTAGCGGCCGGTGGAAGGCGGGCCGACGGCCGGTCGCGCCATCCGTGGCTCTGTTTTTGCTCCGGCTCCGGCGGCGTTATAATACGGCCAAGACAACACGCGCGCCAGAAAGGTGACAATCATGTTAGACGCGGAAAAGGTAGCCGAGTTCGCCCGCCGCCTGGAGGCCGCCTCCAGCGACCGGGAACGGCAGGCCATCCAGGAAGCCTTCCTCGAATACGCCGCCGATTTCATTAACCAGTTCAGCTATCACTACCACGATTTCACACCCCTGGCGGACGGCAACGTCGGCTGCAATATGGACGGTTACATCCGCCCGCGCGACCGGGTGTATTACGTCGTCGACGTGTCCACCGGCTTCATCCACCCGTTGGACAAGGATACTCAGCGCGGCGTTCAGCACCAGGCGATCGAATAAAAAGGGTTCTGCAGTCAGGTTAGACGGCTGCAAAACCCCTTTTGTTGTCTTTGGGCGTGGCGGCTCTATTTGACCACCACGTTCACCAATCGACCGGGCACGTAGATCACCTTGACCAACTTCTTGTCCTCGATGTACTTGCGCACCCCTTCGCAATCCAACGCCTGGGCTTTGGCGTCCTCCTGGCTGATGTCGGCCGGCGCCTCGAAACGGTCGCGCACCTTGCCGTTCACCTGAACCACAATGGTGATCACCTCTTCAGCCGCCAGGTTCTCGTCCCACACGGGCCAGGCCTGGACGTGGACGCTGTAGGACTGGCCCAAGCGCGACCACAACTCCTCACTGATGTAAGGAAAAGCCGGCGCCATCAGCAGCAGCAGTGAACGGATGGCCTCGTCCCAGGCCGGCGTGCCGTAGACCGGCGTCTCCTTGGCCTTCAACAGGTGATTGCTGTACTCCATCAAAGCTGCGATCATGGTATTGAAGGAGAACGACTCCATATCCTGAGTCACTTTGCGGATGGTCTGGTGCTGGCGGCGGCGCAGGTCGCGCACGCCGACGTCGTCGTCCTCGCCGACCGGGGCCGGATTCTCCTGCCGCGGCGGGTCCAGGACCAGGCCCCAGATACGCTCCAGAAAGCGCTGCACACCCAGCACGTCGGTGCTACCCCACGGCCCGCCCTGGTCCCAACGGAAGCCGAACATGAGGTAGCCGCGCACTACATCGGCGCCGTATTGCTGCACCAAGTCGTCGGGCGAGATGACGTTGCCACGGCTCTTGCTCATCTTCTCGCTATCTTCGCCCAGGATGATGCCCTGGTTGTACAGGCGCCGCATCGGCTCGTCGAAAGTCACCAGGCCCATGTCGCGCATGGCTTTGGTGAAGAAGCGGGTGTAGAGCAGGTGCATGGTAGCGTGCTCGATGCCACCGGTATACTGGTCGACCGGCAGCCAATAGGCGCCCTCGACCGGGTTGAAGGGCACGTCCTCGGCGGTCAACGTCTCGCCGCCGCGCCAGTGCTTCTCCATGTAGGAGTACTGGTACCAGGACGAACACATAAACGTGTCCATGGTGTCGGTCTCGCGTTGGGCGTGGCCGCCGCACTTGGGGCAGGTCACGTTCAGGAACCCCTCGTGGAACTTGAGCGGCGACTCGCCGGTGGGCATGAACTCGACGTCGTCGGGCAAGAGCACCGGCAGATCCTCGTAAGGCACGGGCACCACGCCGCAGTGCGGGCACTCGATCATCGGGATGGGTGCGCCCCAATAACGCTGGCGGCTGATCAGCCAGTCGTGCAACCGGTAAGCGACCTCGAATTTGCCGGCGCCGTTTTCTTCCAGCCAGCGGGTGACCGCCATGCGGCCTTCCGTCTCCGGCGTCAGGTCGGCCGGCAGGCCGTACTGTTCGGCAAGTTCGGGCGTCCATTCGTCCAGGCTGTACTTGCCGATGGTCGGGTAGCCGTCGAACGGGCCGCTGTTGACCATCACCCCCGGCTCGGCGTAGGCCTCGGCAAAGGGCCGGCCGTCCCAATCCTTGGGCGCTACCACCACCGGAATGGGCAGGCCGTATTTCTGGGCGAATTCAAAGTCGCGCTGGTCACCGCAGGGCACGGCCATGATGGCGCCGGTACCGTAGGTCATCAGCACGTAATCGGCAATCCAGATGGGGATGCGCTCGTTGTTGACCGGGTTGATGGCGTAGGCGCCGATGAAAACGCCGGTTTTTTCGCGGTCGGCGGCTTCGCGCACGATGTCTACGGTGCGCTTGGCCTGCTCGACGTAGGCCTCGACCTCGGCCCGCTGCTCGGCGCTGGTCAGATGGTGGACCAGGTGATGCTCGGGCGCCAGGACCATAAAGGTAGCGCCCCACAGCGTGTCGGGCCGGGTGGTGAAGACCGGGATGGGGTGATCGCCCTTTTCGGTGCGGAAGACGACCTCCGCTCCCTCGCTGCGACCGATCCAGTTGCGCTGCATGGTCTTGACCCGCTCGGGCCAGTCGATGCCGGAAAAGTCGAGCAGTTCCTCGGCATAATCGGTGATCGAAAAGAACCACTGCGACAGGTCTTTCTTGATGACCGGCGTGCCGCAGCGTTCGCAGTGGCGGTCCTCGCCCCACACCTGCTCCCGGGCCAGGGTGGTGTTGCACACCGGGCAGAAATCGACCGGCGACAAACGCTTGTGAGCCAGGCCCATATCGAACAGCTTGAGGAAGAACCATTGGGTCCACTGGTAATACTCGGGGTCGCAGGTGACGCACTCGCGCGACCAGTCGAACATCGCGCCCATAGTGCGCAACTGCTTGCGCATACGCTCGATGTTGGCGTAGGTCCACTGTTTGGGATGGATATTGTGTTTGATGGCGGCGTTTTCGGCCGGCAGGCCGAAGGCGTCGAACCCCATTGGAAAGAGCACGTTATAGCCACGCATACGCATCCAGCGCGCACGCGCATCCGACGGCACCATGGCGTACCAGTGGCCGATGTGCAGGTCGCCCGAGGGATAGGGATACATGGTCATTGCGTAATATTTGGGTACGTCGGACTCAATCTCGGCCCGGTACAGACCGTCTTCTTCCCACCTGGCCTGCCATTTGGGCTCAGTCTCTTGGGGTATCCATTTTTCGGGCATGGTAAATTTGCCTCTACTCTCTAAAAAGCCGGGATGGACCGGGCTGCAGCCGGTGTGGCTATTCGTTCACCAGCGTCAGCCAGCCGTAGCGATCAGGTTTCTTGCCTTCCAGGATGCCGAAGAATTCAGCCTGCAGTGCCGCCGTCACCGGGCCGCGACTGCCCTGGCCGACCGGCAAACCGTCGATGGTCTTGATGGGCGTGATCTCGGCCGCCGTACCGGTGAAGAAGACCTCATCGGCAGCGTACAGCATCTCGCGCGGGATAGCCTGCTCGCGCACGCTGTAACCCAGGTCCTTGGCCAGCGTCATCGCGTATTTGCGGGTGATGCCACCCAGGATCGAATTGGCAATCGGCGGGGTGTATATCTCACCGTCGTAGACCAGGAAGATGTTCTCGCCGCTGCCCTCGCTGACGTAGCCGTAAATGTCGAGGGTAATGCCCTCAGCCACGCCGCGGTCGTGGGCTTCCATGACCACCATCTGCGAGTTGGTGTACTGGCCGCCGATCTTGGCCATGGCCATCGAAGCACCGGGGGCCATGCGCCGCCAACTGCTGACTGCCACGTCGACACCCTGCTCCAACGCCTCAGCACCCAGGTAAGCGCCCCACTCCCAGGTGGCGATGATGGCTTCCACCGGGCAGCGGCTGGGATTGACGCCCAGCACCTCGTAGCCACGGAAGACCATCGGCCGGATGTAGCAGGAGTCGTGCTTGTTGCGGGCCACGGTCTCCAGAATGGCCCGGCTGATGTCCTCGCGCGTGAAGGGAATGTGCATGCGGATCACTTTGGCCGAGAAAAAGAGCCGGTCAACGTGCGCTTTCAGCCCCAGCACGGCTGCGCCGCGGTCGGTTTCGTAGGCGCGAATGCCCTCGAAGATGCTCGAGCCATAGTGCAACGCGTGAGACAGGACGTGAACCTTGGCATCGTCCCAAGGGACGAATTCGCCGTTAAACCAGATGAATTCGGATTTGGGGAGTGGCATTGTGTGAACCTCCTGATGTGTGCCAAACACAGCTGTTGCCGTCGGCGGCCGACGCAACGGCAACAGTTTTTCGCGCGTAAGCCGCATTAGGAAGTGCCTTCAATTGGATAAACGCGGTAAACGAATTAGAACGAGCGGGCGGGCATTGACTCGTCCGGCCCTCACCCTGACTGCGGTCCGGCAGCCAAACGCGGAATCGACCGGCCTATTTATGGCAAAAACCCTTCGTCCGGAGACGAAGGGCCCGCGTCGGCAACAGTGTCCGATGACTAAAAAAGAAAAGGTGGAGCTGAGGGGATTCGAACCCCTTACCTCTTGAATGCCATTCAAGCGCTCTC
>CAZHBM010000209.1:0-6941 GCA_964529945.1 uncultured Anaerolineales bacterium
AAATCGACGTGCCGGGTATTAATCCGGTTGCGCCAACCGGTGGAACTAGGCGAACCCCGCTTGACATGGAAGAGGTCGGCCAGGTTGACCTTGGGGCAGATAATCAGCGCCCCTTTCACCGCACTGACCAGGACGCGGTAAAAATCCAACTCGGCCGGCGTCAGGAAATTGGGAGCCTGGATATACGGCCACGCCTCGTCGTCGGCCGGTTTTTCCACCTCGTCTTCACCGGCTTCGTCCTTCTTGCCGCGTCTCAACAAGACAAGAAGAAATACCGCCGCGATCACTAACGGGACCAAACACAGCAACAGAATGCCGAGAAGCTCAACAGGACCTAAACTGGTTTGCATTCGTTATCTCCTGGGGTTCGGTCAGTTATGGAGTCCGGCTGTGGGGGAGGCAGTTTGCCTACTGGTCAACCTTCGTCCCGCCATCCGGCATATCGCGGCCATATCCTGCTACCCTACCGAACTTACTATCCAGTATAGCACAAAAAATCGCCCCAAACATTTCAATTTCTTTCCAGTTTGGAGCGATTCGTTTTCCAATTATTCAAACTACACAAATCTGAGCACATCAGGGCAGCAACGTCCCGCTGACGTACTCCTTGCCCATGTCGGCCTCGATCCACACCCGCACCGCATCCCCATCGAAGGTGAAGCGCATGTCCACCGGGTAGCCGGCCTGCAGCACGTGCAGGACAAAGGTCTCCTCGTCCAACCAGGCGCCCAGGGCGGCAATCGCCGCGCCGGGATGGGCGCCACCCTCACCCACCGGCGTGTAGCGGTAGACACCGTCCAGCCCAACCCCCAGCGGCAGCCGGCCCTGGGCCATGTCGAGGGTGATGGTCGCCTGGCCGGCCGGCGGCGCGAACGCCAGCCGGAAGGCCTGGATGCCCAACCGGTTGGCCTCCAGGCTGTACGACCGGCCGGACACCTGGCCGGCCACGGCCGGCAATGCCGGCACCGGTTGCGCCTGCGGATGGGCCAGCGCCTCCAGCCGTATCTGCAGCGCCAGCGTCGCCAGCCGGTTGGCCGGCAGCGGGCCGGAAGACACGGCCGCCGGCAAGATGTAGCTCTTGAGCAGCTCGGGCGGCACGGTCTCCATGTTGGCGTCGTCGAAGCCGCCCAGGAAGACGACCACCATATTCTGCTCGGGCAGCACGTAGATGTACTGGCCGCCGTAGCCGCGGGCGTGAGCGCCGCTGGCCGGGTCGATCCACCACAGATAGCCGTATTGCAGGCCCAGGTGGCCGGTGTCGATTTGGGCGCGGGTCGAGTCGGCCACATAACCGGCCGGCAGCAGCGCCCGGCCGTCCCAGGTGCCATGGTGCAAATACAGGTAGCCGATCTTGGCCATGTCGGCCGGCAACAGCTCCAGACCGGCGTAACCCACACTCAGCCCGGACGGGTCGGCCGGCCAGTAGACGTCCTCGATACCCAGCGGCCCAAACAGCCGCTGCCGGGCCAGCTCGAACGGTGTCTGGCCGGTGGCCTGCTCCAACACGGCCGCCAGCAGGTGCACGCCGGCCGAATCGTAGTTGAACGTTGTGCCCGGCGGGTTGACCACCTTGCGGTCAAGGGCAAACTGCACCCAATCGGGGCTGGCTATCATGTCCGGCGCGTCGTACTCGGTCAGCCCGTGCGTCAGCCAGAAGTAGCCCGACGACATGGTCAACAGGTCCCGCAGCGTGACGGCCTCTTTTTGGGCGTCCAGGGCAGCCACCGTCCGCCCCGGGAAGTAGTCCAGCAGCCTGTCATCCAGGCCGCCAATGGCGCCCGACTGCAAAGCAACACCGACCAGCGCCGAGGTGATACTCTTGGTCCCGGAGGCGAGTTGATGGCGCTCGCCGGCGCGGAAGGGGTGGACGTACGCCTCCAACACCCGGTAACCGTTGCGGACGACGAAGATGGCGTGGATGGGATAGCCCTTGTCCCGGATGCGCTCCAGCATAGTCACCAGTTGGGCCGAGTCCATCCCCTGCTCCTCGGGGGTGGTGCTGGGCCAATCGCCCGCCGGGAAGTAGGGCACCGGCGTGGGCGAGGCCGGCGGCGTCGGCGACGGGGTGGCCGTCGTTGGCGGGGCGGCCGGCGACAGAGAACAGGCGGCCAACAGCCACAGGACGGCCAGCCAGCCGGCCGTCTTAGAGATACCACAAGCGGTCTTCATTTGGTTCCCTCCTGTTGCGGCGTACGCGGCCACCTAGCAGGGAAGAAGCGCCGTGTTTATCCGGTCACAGACGCACGCACAAAACAAAACATGGGCAACGTGCTGCCCAATGGCGACCCGTCGGCGGCGGTCAGGACCTCGCGTTGGATGTCCTCGGGCGACAGGTGTTCGACCAACTCCAGACCGTGCCGGGCCAGGAATCCCTCCATGTCTTCTTGCGGCAGCCAGAAGCGGAAAGGCTCGCCGGCGTAGGTCGACGGCGTCTCCATACACATGTAATCGAAACACAGCTGGCTGCCGGCCGGCGCGTTGGCGGCCACGAAGTCCAGCGTGTTCTCGACTGCCTCGGCCTCCAGATAGTAGCTCACGCCCTCCCAGATGAACAGGCTCGGCTTGCGAGGGTCGAAGCCGGCCGCCGGCAACACGTCCTCGAATTTCTGGCTGGCGAAGTCGATGGGCACGAAGGTCACCTGCTCGGGAATGGGCACCCCAGCCTCGCTCAGCCGTTGGCGCTTGCGTTCCTGGGTCGGCCGGCTGTCGAGTTCGAAGATGCGCGTGTCACGGATGCCGCCGGTCAGACGATAGCTGCGGCTGTCGTAGCCGGCGCCCAGGAAGAGGACCTGCGCCAGGTTGGACTGAATTGCGGCGCGGAAGGCGGCGTCCAGGTAGGCGGTGCGGGCGAAGAAGTAGCCGTACAGGCCGGGCGTGACCAGCTTCTGGATGACCCACTGGCGCGAGGCGGCGTCGCCCAACGGCCGTCGCGTCTCCTCGTCGAGGAAGATGACTGCCAGGTTGTCCGGCCCGCGCCGGGCCGGGTCTTCTTCGGCGGCCGCCAGGGCGCGGCAGAAGGCGACCGTGCGCGCCGATTGCGACGGCTCTTTGTGCACCGTCTGCCGGTCGGCAGCCGGCACGGGACCGCAGATACCGATCCGGTTGCCAAAGGGATCGATCACCGTGGCCACGCGTTGGTTCACGACGGTGACCATCTCGTCGCCGGGGCCGGCGCCGGCCGCCAACAGGGCCTGACGCACCGCCTCGACGTCTTCCACCTGCCAGTAGGCGGTCTGGCCGCCGGGGCTGCCGCCGCCGGTAACGCCGGCGGGTAACGGCACCAGCGCCAGCACCGCCTGGTCGAGCTGAAACAGGACGATGAAGGGCGAATCGACCAGCGGTTCCCGGCCCAGCAGGCGACGGTACCACAGGCCGGCCTGGGTGACGTCCGGAACGCGGTAGGTGACTCGTTGCAGCGATGTGAACATGTGACCTCCTACAGGTTGTTGCGTAGATTATCGCCACCGGCGGCGCCAAACGCCGGGTCAGGTTGGGCTGCGCCGGCCGGTACGTGTATTGAGCGTGACGGGCACTGGTGAAGAAGTGCAGCGTCCGGCCGGGGAGTTGGGAGATGGATCTGTACGGGCAGTCGCCTGAGGAGGCAGCCCGGACCGGCGCTGTTTCGATGGTCAAATTGTAGCACCGCCGCCGTGCAGCGGTCAAAAAATGTCTAACCGCTGAGCACGCCGAGCGTTTCGAAGCCGGCAGTATGAACAAAAAGACCGGCGGCCGGCTGACCTGGTTTTCTAGCAGGAAAATGGGACACACCCGTGCCAGTCATGCGCCTTGACATTGAATTTGTCATCGGGTATAGTCGGGAGCAAGCATGCACATCTACAGCAGTCCCTTCTCAGAGCCAGAGGCGTGCCAACCCGCCAATGCGAGATTCGCCCTATGAGTGACCACCCGCCATCCTACGACGACCTCCAACGACAAGTAGCCGCTTTGCGCCGTGAATTGGCACGCTTGAAAGATGATCAAGCTACACACGCTCAAGATGACACCTCCACTGCAACCGGATCGCCTGAGGGCGGTTGCGCCCCGGCCGAAGACGCCTACCGTCATCTGTTCGAGACCATGACTCAGGGCGTCATCTATCACAACGCCGCCGGCGAGATTTTCCGCGCCAACCCGGCTGCTGAGGCCATTATCGGCCTGACCGAGGAACAACTGCGGGGTCGCACGCCGTTCGATCCCAGCTGGGCAGGCGTGCGCGAAGACGGCAGCCCCTTCCCCGGAGAAGAGCATCCAGCCCTGCTGGCCTTGCGCACCGGCCAGACCGTCACCGACGCGGTGATCGGGCTGCCCGTTCCCGGTGGCGAACAATACCGCTGGGTCAAGGTCAGCGCCGTTCCCCAATTCAGGCCCGGCGAGACCCAGCCTTTCCAGGTTCTGAGCACCTTCGAGGACATGACCGATTACCGGGCTGCCCGGTCGGCGTCCGAACAGAGCGAAGAACGTTTCCGGCGGCTGTTCGAATCCTCGCCGATCGCCCAGTTCGTCTTCCGCCGCTCGGGCGAAGACCTGTTCCTGAGCGCCATCAACCCGGCCGGCGTGGCTGAGGTCGGAGAATCGGTAAGAGATGGCCTGGGACTGACCGCGCGTGACATTTTGCCCGACCGGCCCGACATGATCGCCAATCTGTGGCGCTGCCTGCAAGAGGGCACCGTTATCCGCCAGGAGACAGCCTATACCACGCGCCTGAGCGGCCAAGACGTGCAGGCGGTCTTCACCTACAGCCCGGTGCCACCCGACCGGGTTCTGGTCTACTACGAGAACGTCAACCAGCGCCACCAGGCCGGCCAGGCACTGCAGGCCAGCGAAACCCTGTTGCGGCACGTGCTCGATGCCACGCCGGCCTGCATCGCCATTCGCGACCGCGAAGGACAGATCGTCCTGGCCAACCAGGCCATGGCCGAACTGCACGGGACCACCGTCGAGGCGATTATCGGCACCAACGAGCGCGATTTGGCGCGCGTGGCGGCCAACGAGGATGAAATCGGCCACTATTTGGAGAGCGACCGCCAGGTGATCGACAGCGGCCGGCCGCTGCGCATCCCCATGGATCACCTGACCATGCCCGACGGTTCCACGCGCTGGTTCCAGACGCTCAAGACCCCCATCAGCCTGAACGACGACCAACGCTGCGTGCTGGTGGTCTCGGCCGACGTCACCGCCATCAGGGAGGCCGAACGCCGGGCCACTGCCAACGAGCGCCGCTACCGGCTGCTGGCCGAAAACGTCTCCGACGTCATCTGGACGCTGGATTTGTCCGGGCGCTTTACCTACGTCAGCCCGTCGGTCGAGCGTTTGCGCGGCTACACGCCCGAAGAGGTGATGCAGGCGCCAATGGAAGATTCGCTGACGCCCGAGTCGCTGGCCGTGGTACTCGACTCGATGAATCAGGTCCGGCAGTTTATGGGAGACCGCTTACCCTTTGCCAGCCACTACCGTTTCGAGCTGCGACAACCCTGCAAGGATGGTTCGGTGGTCGACACAGAAGTGATGGTCAACGTGCTCTTCGACGGGGAAGAACCGGTCGGTTTTTTAGGTGTCTCGCGCGACATCAGCGAGCGCAAACAGTTGGAGCGCGAGTGGCGCGAGAGCCAGGAGCGCTTCAATCGCTTTATGGACCACCTGCCGGGCGCCGTTTTCATCAAGGACCAGGCAGGACGCACCATCTACTGCAACCAGGCTTTTGCCGACAGCGTTGGCAGCAGCGTCGATGAAATCATTGGCGCGCGCACTCAGGACTACACCCCGGCCGATCTGGCCGCCGTCTACGACGAGGAAAACCGGCACGTTATTCAGTCGGGCGAGGTGCTGGTGCGGGAACACGACTACCCCGGCCCGGCCGGACCAACCTACTGGTTGACCATCAAGTTCCCCATCCCGCGTGAGGACCGGCCACCACTGATCGGCGCCATGAGCCTGGACATCACCCAACGCCGGGACAGCCAGCAGGCGCTGGCCGAGCGTGAGGCGCGCTTGGAGAGCATCTTCCGCGTGGCGCCGGTCGGCATCGGCCTGATGCAGGCAGACGTGCTGCTCGAGGTCAACGACCGCATCTGTCACATGCTCGGCCGCCAACGGCGCGAGTTGGTCGATCACGATCTGAGCATCCTGTATCCCGACCGGGAGACGCTCGAGGCCGCCCGGCGCATCACTGACGATCAGATCGCCCGACGCGGCAGCAGCACCGTCGAAACGCACTGGTTACACGCCGACGGCCGGATCATCGACATCTTCCTTAGCGCCACGCCGCTCAAAGGCGAGCACACCCCGCCGATTTTTACCTTCACCGTCCTGGATGTCACCCAGGCCAGGCAGTCCCAGGCGGCCTTGCGTCACAGCGAAGAACAGTTCCGCACCCTGTTCGAGACCATGGCCCAGGGCGTGCTTTACCAGAATGCCCAGGGACAGATTGTCGCCGGTAACCCGGCCGCCGAACGCATCCTGGGCCGCAGTCTCGAGGAAATGCAGGTGGCAAGCTCCGAACTCTCCGACTGGCTGGGACTTCACGAGGACGGTTCTCCCTTCCCCACCGATCAACTTCCAACGATGGTCGCTTTGGAGACCGGTCAAAGTGTCCGCAACACCGTTATGGGCGTCCACAATCCGCGCCTGGACGACACAGTCTGGTTGAGCGTCAGCGCCAGCCCGCAATATCGTCCCGGCGAGGACACGCCCTACCAGGCCTACAGCACCTTCGAGGACATCACCGAACTCAAACGGTTGGAGGGCCGCATCCGGCAACAGGAGCGTCTGGCGGCCGTCGGGCAACTGGCCGCCGGCATCGCCCACGATTTCAACAACCTGCTGACGGCCATTATCGGCTACGCCGAGCTGCTGCAACTGCGTCCCGACCTGGCCGAGGCGCCCGAACTGGGGCGCATCATCCAGCAGGGCGAGCGCGCCGCCCAACTGACGCGCCAGATTCT
>CAZHBM010000210.1:0-6940 GCA_964529945.1 uncultured Anaerolineales bacterium
ATAGCCGATGTAGAACACCGCCACCAGGCCGATGAGAGCCGCAGCAAGTGTGCGGCGAGCAGGGACCCAATGCCTGCCCATCAAGTCGTCGACGATGTTTTTCACGCCGCCGCCGGCCAACGGCGCCAGGCCTACCAGGCTGTAACAGGTATGTTTGAACAAGGTCGTCTTATCCAGGTTGAACAACTGGTAGACCAGCATGCTCAGAGCCAGCGCCAACAGCCCAAAGTTGAAGAAACGCTGGCGATGCGAGTCGAGCACAAAGAGGCCCAGCAGGAACGGCAGCCACAGGTAGGAAGCATACAGGGTCAGAATTTCGGCCCGAATGCCGGGCACAGCGACCTGCTTAGTGACCACCTGCGTCTGGAACAAGTAGATTAGCTCGGTCCGGTAATAGAGGGCGAAAGCCGGCAATAGAAGAAGAGGTACCCCGAGCCAAAACAATCGCCACAACAACCGCTTGTCAAGACGGATCAACATACCACCCGATTCGTCCGAACGCAGCGTTACCTGGCTGGCAATGGCAGCGGCAACGCCGTAGAGCAAGCAGAAGCCGGCCACCATAGCGGCCGCATATTTGGTCAGTACCGCCAGAGTCATCGCCAGGCTGCCCAGGGCATACAGGTAATACTTGTCGCTCTGAACTGCCAACACCCACAGCAGGACCGACAGGGCCACAAAAAAGACACTCAAACTATCGTAAGTAGCGAAGGTGCTGATAAAAATCGCCGGTCCGTAAGTCGCGAAAATGCCGCCGGCCACGTGCCCGGCCACCGGCCCGTACAGCCGGCGGGCGATCAGAATAATCACCAGAACCGTGAGCACACCCCAGAACGCGTTCAGCGCCCTGGCCGCCTCCAGACCGCCCAGGCGATCTGCCAAACCGAGCGGCAACAGGCTCAGATATTGCCAGCCCATATGGTACAACATGGCATAAGGTTCTTGGCCGTGAAGCAACTGCCAGCCGCCGAAAATGTTGTAAGCCTCGTCTGAAAACGCCGTTCGATAGCTGAGGTTGCTGCGCAGCACGGCCGCCAAACCCAGAATCAAAACGATGACTATTTTGTCGGTAATCGCCAACAGGCGTTGCCTCGTCAAATGCTGCCTCCCCGAACCGTGGCCGAGCGACAATTGATGACTATGCTGCCGCGTCACACGGCTCCACTATCGCCTCGCCGAACAGGTCTTTCTCGCCCAGCGCCGGGTTGACGTCGATAGACACCGACCGGCCGCAGTGTTGGCAGACTGCCCGAAAGGCTGAGTGCCCCTCGGTAACGCGCTCGAACTCGCCCAGGTCGTGCCCTTTCTCCCTGGCCAGGTCTGTAGCTGCCTCCATCAACGATAACCGTTCGGGCAGGCAGTAATCCTCATTTCGACAGGCGCCGAATTGCCAGGCCACACATTGTTTGCAACTGCCCATACGTTTCACCCCCAAGAATGCAGACGCCCAAGCCGGAGCGCCCGCACACTTACTTGAAATAGGTATCATTTATCACCTGACGGAAAGCCTGCAGGCTGGCCGGGCTGGAAGCCACCGACCAGTTGATGTCCGGCCATTCACGATCCGACGCGACCTCCAGCATCAACACGCCCGTTACCAACGGGTATTCCATCTTCAGCGACGAGAAACAATCGTGCAACCAGGTCGCCTTGTCGCCGCCCTGTTCCGCCGAAGCCAGTTCAGTCAGGATTATCGGCTTGCCCCATTGTTGGGCTGCCTGATAGGGCACCGTGAACAGCTCATCAAAGGATTTCCACTGCGCCCAATCGACTGTCGGCGCTGTGCCGTGATTGAGAATGGTAGTCCCGACATAGTCGACGACGTCGTCGCCGGGGTAATATTGATTGGCCCATTCGTTGAGCCACATCGCGCTCCACAAGAACTGGACGTTATCGGCCCCTTCCTGGCGGAAAATCGACACCACATGGCGAAAAGCCGCTTTGTAGTTGTCCGGATCACCTTGCCAGGGGTACCATAGCTGCGCGCCAGGCTGAGTGCTCTGTTCGTGGGCGAAACGGATGATGATTGGCACGCCCAGGGCTTTTGCTCCCTGCGCCCAAGAGCGAATGTAGTCGTCGTGCTGCCCTTGGGCGATGCCGGCCAGTGAATATTCGGGTTGGGGCGCGGCAGGATTGTCGAAATTGCGCTTCCATGGCTCCCAGGTTATGACAGGAATAAAGCCTTTCTGCGCAGCCGAACTAATCCAGTCCGCGTGGAACGGCGCGTCGCTCTCTCCCCAGGCCTGGAACCACAACACGTAATACATCCGGTGGTGGACCAACTGCTCGAAAGCCAACACCGAGGCGAAATCTTCGTATGGCACGTCCTTCAAATAAGCACCCAACCCGACGTGCCCTTGAGGATTGAGGGTCGGCAATGGTACGGCAGTCGGAGATGGGTCGGCCGCTGCAGTTGCCGGCATCGGCAGCGGATCGGCCTGCGCCGGTGTTACCGGCGTTGAGGTGACGTGAGGCCTCGCGGTCGCCTCCGTCGTCGCTGCTTGTGGCAGGGCCGTCTCGGTTGGAGATGGCACGTCGCCGGCAGCCGGTGATTCCACCACAACCGTACCGGCCGGTGCTCCGATGGTTGCGGTGACCGTTGGGTCCGGAACGATCGTTTCCGTTGCGGTCGCCGGCACCACCACCTGTTCCGTGATTGTGGCCACGGCTGGCTCGTTCGATGCGGTAGTTGCCGTCGCAGTGTCAATCGCCTGCACTGCCACCGGCGAACCACCGCTCTGCGGCGTGTTACTTTCCGGCTGGCAGGCGAGCAAGCCGGTCATCATAATGACCGTATTCAGTATCGGTCGCAAAACTCTATCCACAATAGCCTCCAAACATCAAACCAGATAGGCACCAACTGTTATCGGAGAAACTTGTTTTCTGCACTACTTATACATGAGCGGCAACCAATAGCGATAACCGTAGGTCGCCAGCAAGGACTGATCGCTATCGCTGATAATGATCGTATGGCTTCGTCCGCCACCATCCGACCAGTGCAGGAAATCAAGACCCGTCTGGATGGCCGGCGCTACCACCGGTCGTGGAGAATAGACGACTGACTTTATCGTAAACGGCGTGGTGTAGGTGACGCCGCTGTAGGAAAGCTGCAGACCGGTCGGATCGCTATCGAACGAATAGGTTACTCGATTGGGTTGTAGGTTGACGCAGCGGGTATCCTTCAGTTGTCCGATACCACCGCTGCCGGGAATACCGTTGTCGGTGGCTGTCAAGCACATTTCCAGCCAGTTGTCATCGCCGTGGTCAGGTATCTCAACCTGCCCCTGGTCGCCGGTGACCACGAAGAACCCGGGATGGATGTGCTGATTGTGGTGCAACAAGCCCTCCCAACGCAGGTTGGCATCGGCCAAAAGCTGGCCATCTTGAGCGTCAACTCCCATTCCCAGCAAGTCAATCACTGACCCCACGTTGTAAGTGGTAGCTGTCAACGGCTGGGTAATGACAGCGGTGGGGCCAGTATTGCCAACTGTGATGTTAGTGGCCACCGGTTCCGAGTTGGTGAAAATGTCCGTGACCGTCAGTACGACGGTATAAAGACCCGAAATTGAATAGGTGTGCGTCAGGGTAGAAAGCGTGGAAGTCGTACTATCTCCCAGATTCCAGGCATAAGTCAATGGGTCCGACTCGGGGTCGGTCGATCCGGTTGCCGACAGGCTGACCTCAAGCGGAGGATATCCCTGGGTCGGCGACGCCTCGATACGGGCGGTAGGTGGGCCATTGGCACCAACATAGCGGATGCGGTATATCTCCCCCACACCATAACCGAGTACCAAGTAATACAGATTGCCATCCGGCCCCAGCGCGACGTCCACCGGCGCTCCGGATGCTGCCATATCGGTGCCAAAATCGTGCACCGTGGCTGCCCCGCCGGCGTCAAAGGTCAGATATTTCATCCAGTCGTTGTTGTAATCGGCAAAAAAGAAGGCACCGTCATACTCAGCCGGATAGTTGCTGCCCTGGTAAAAAGCACCGCCGATGACGGCTGCGCCTTGTGTCACCCCGTCAATAACCTCGTGGGGATAGGCATACAGGGGTGGCTCGGCTGCCGAGGGGCCCAAATCGTAGAGGGCCTGGCAGGCAGCCTGCGTCAGACTGTCGGTTTCGTACCATTGTTGGCGCTCGTTACCATAGTCGGCCCCTTCGTAACACGGCCAGCCGAAATTCTTCCCCTTGCCGGTATTGACTTCCTCCCACGAATACCAGCCCACGTTGCCAATGAAGGGTTCCCCGGTTACCGGATGTACGGCGAAGCGGTAAGGATTGCGCAGCCCGTAGCTCCAGACTTTGGACCGGTTGCTGTTAGGATTGGATGGTTCGTAGAACGGTCCGTCCGGACAACCGGCGCCCGTGTTGGGATTGATGCATAGCACTTTGCCCGATAGGCTGTCGATGTCCAAAGCACGTAACGCTCGCGTATCAACGACCACAAATTGGGCCGAATCGCCCACACTGATGAACAATTTGTCGGTGCCGGCGAACACGGCTGCACCAATCGAATGCGAGGTGCTGTCGGAGGCAACGCAGTCCTCAATCGGCGTGCCATTATCATCGCACGTCACTGTAGGACCGGTGGCTTCGGCATCGGCGGGATCTCCGATGTTGGCCAGCGTACTGTTGGTTCCCAGCAAGACGACCTCAGTCCCAGCCTTGGCCACATTGTAATTGTAGGCTGGATCGGCTTCCACCCGGATCAATCGACTCACGCGCTGGCCGCTGCCGTCCGGGCCGTCTGGTTCGTTAGTCAAGCCGGGCAAACCGGGCGGATCGTAGGTGAACAGCAGGTAAACGTAGGGCTGGGTAGGAAAGTCGGGATGGACGGCAATACCCAACAATCCGCGGTCCAGATGATGATTGACCTGATCGGAAATGTCGATGAAATCGGCAGGCAGCAGTTGCCCGTTCTGGTACACGCGCACCTGACCAGCCTGTTGAGCAATAAACATCCGCCCGTCCGCCGACCAGGTGATGGCGGTCGGCAAGTCCAGACCGCTAACGACCAATTGGCTGGCAAACCCGGGTGGAATACTCGTCTGGGCACCAGCCTTGGCCGGCAGAAGGAAAAGCACCATAGCCACGCCCACTAGCAGGACGCGTCGACCTAACCGATCTGCATAGTTTAAACGAGACACGCCACGCTCCTTTGATAACCGATCATACCCGTTCCCCGATATCATGGGCCCGTCAAACCCGTTGCCGGATCCGGAATTTTCGCCACATCGACTGTTGCAGTTCGGCCAGCTTATGAGACCAGTTCAGCCCGTGCCACGAATTTCTGACCACGCGGCTTAAGCCGAGAATAAAGAAGGCTGCCCAGAACAGGCTACCCAAATCGGCTGTTTTCAACAACGAATGCGTGGCCACGTGATAGAGGCTGGCTGCAATAAGTGCCAACAGTAAAAATAGCTGGATCCAGATCTCGCGCCAATACCACCCGAAGACATGTTCTTTGCGTGTCACGCGATAACCGGGTTTATGGGTGGGACCATATCTCAGCGCCACGATGGCCGCCCAGGCGTAGACCGGTGCCATACCCAACAGGATTTGTCGCGCGCGCCACAGTTTCTCATAGGGCAGACCCTCCGCCAAAGCCACCAGGAAAAGTTCGATGGCAACCACATAAGGCCATAGATGGATGGCATAATCGAGCTGGGTGCCCGTCAATGGATGCACGCCAAAGGCCAGGGGAAAGATGGGAGAAACGATAAAAACCAGGATGGTGAACCCCAACGTATAGAACAGGCCCATCTCAAGAAAATGCAGGCGTTGAAACAGGTTCAGTCCCTTTTTGTCACCCCAGAGGGCCAGCCGAACGGTGTCGATGGCCCAGGTACCACGTTGTTTGATCATGTTGGGAATATCTTCTGGCGCCGTCTGGCCGATGGCACCAACGATGGGCAGATACATGCCTCGCCAACCTCGCCTGAGTGCCTCCAATCCCGACTGAAGATCTTCCACCAGGTTCCAATAGGGAAAGCCGCCGATGTCGTTGAGCGCCTGCAATCGCCACACCAACCCGGACCCGCACGGGAAAACCGCATCGGCGGCATTCTTGTGCAACATCAGTTTTCGATAGAAAAGCGGTTCCAGGTTACCAAAGGGGTCACCCGGACTGACCTCGGCTTCCTTGATTGTCTGGACGAAAGCCACCTTGGGGTCAAGCAGAAGCTGCCCGACGGCCTGACGCAAAAAGCTCTCGTCGCCGACCACGTCGTCGGCGTCTCGGGTTTCCACGAACTGTATGGGTGCCAGGCGCCGGTTAACGTGGTCGAGAACAGCGCTCAGGTTGCCGGCTTTGGCTTCTCCGCGTCGGGCAGGATCACCGCGGCGTGGCGGTTCGAAATAGCTGATGTCTACACCTGGAAAATCTCGTTTCAGGCTTTCGACCATTTCCCGGATGTTACGCCGGTGACCATCGTCGCTAACAAATAAGTGGATCCTGGCCACAGGATAGTCCTGATCCAGCACCGACCGAGCCGTCTTGTACACCATCCATGGCGGCTCACCGTACGTGGGGATGATCACCGCCACATCCGCTTCCTGTCCAGGCGGCGCTGGGTGAGGCGTAGGTATCTCTTCACGCCAATTATTGACGACGGCAATCACCATCATAACCGCCGCCAGCAGGATCGATAGGGCAAACGGGACCGAAATCCAGAAGACTCCCCAGTTTATGTTCCATAATGCCCAAGGTAGGTACCAGGCCGTCGCCGCCAACAAGAACAATCCGGCCGCCCTGACTCCCCAATTATAATTTTTTTTGCTACTATCCATTCCCGTTCCCATTCCGCCATACTCTAATCTCAACCGGATACGTTACGTACTGCAAATCCTGTCCTAATCCAATCACCATTTGCGTATCTGTATGCGTCTCTTGAAAGGTGCCACACTGCATAATCTCGTCCCGGACCGACTGAGGCCA
>CAZHBM010000211.1:0-6935 GCA_964529945.1 uncultured Anaerolineales bacterium
CCGTTTTTCATACCCTCACCTTCTGGCTGGTGACCAGACTGTGGAACTCGCCGGCGGCAGTTGCCCTATCCCAGATTGTCGCCCTGGCGTTGGTTGTTGGTTGGAGTTTGAAACGGTTTCGGCAGTGGGGGTTGCCCCGTTTGCCGGCGATTGTACTGTGCGCTTTGTTTGCACTGGCGCCGGCCAACGGCGCGTTGGTCATAAGCCTGTTGAAGGACGTTCCCTATGCCATTGCTTTGCTGGCGATGACCGTGTTAGTGTTGGAAGTGGTGGTCAGCGATGGAAAATGGCTACGACGCAAAACTGCCTGGATATCTCTGGCGCTGGTGGCGGCGTTGGTGGCTCTCTTTCGCCACAACGGTTTTCCGGTTGCCTTCGGCACGTTGATTGTCTTGGCGCTTGTCTTCCGGTCTGAATGGAAGTACCCAATCTTTTCCCTGCTATTGGCTGTGGCTTTGTGGGTGGGCATTCGCGGCCCACTCTATCAGTCCCTGGGTGTCATTTATAGCCCATCAGTGTTCAATTGGCCGTTCAAAGGTCAAGCTTCAGAAGCGCCTGTCGACCTTGCCAGAGCCTGGACTCGAGCCAGTTTTGGGTGGCCGTATAGTTGTTTCGACACCCGCTCTGAGTCTGTTGGGCAGGATTTGGCCGAGAATGGCGTCCCGCCCGCCCATTCCCGGCTGAACTCGCTGCTAGACTGCATGGCCCAGCTGGACGTGCCGTCGATGCTGGACAAACAAGCTTTTGTCTGGCGGATATCCCGGCCGCCGGGGGTCCATTATCAGGCGGTGCAGTTCTGGGTGACGGAAAGCAAACAGGTCTCGACCATGGATCCCCGCATAGACGTGGGATTGGAGGGGCATTCGCTGTTGCCCGCCCTGGAACTCTGGCTGGCTGACAACACGATGCGAACCACCTTCGGCAATACGCATGTGGCGTGGTTATTCTGGCGTCCGGCGTTCTATCTGTACCTGGGCCTGGCCGGGGCCGCAATTGTCTGTCTGCGCTCGAGGAACTGGAAATACTTGATCGTCACCGTGCCCATGGTGGCCCAATCGGTGTTAATGCTGGTCTTTTCCCCGGCGCAGCTGCTGCGTATCCAGTATCCGATTGTTCAGATTGGGCTGCTGGTGGGAGGGTACCTTTTGGTGAGCGTTCCATTGTCGCCCGAGCAGGCCATTCAGCCGGCGCAACGAGAAGATGACACCCAATAACACCCTCCCGATTGCGCCTGTGTCGCAGACAGAACGTGCGATTGATCCAATCTGCGCCAGCAAGGCTCGACGTTGGTAGTACGTTAGGATCACCTGCCGCCGTCCCGCAGCACATTGAGGTGATCAGCTTCCGCAGGAGGAATCGGCACACCGGTATGATACTGTCCAAACTCCAGTTGGCTTTTGTTGTGCTGCTATCGGCCATTTTGAGCGTCGTGGTTGTATGGCTTGTATTGCCGTATCTACAGCCCGCCGCAATACCGGTCAGCCTGGAAATGGAAACCAATGACAGTGGGATGGTTGGTCTGACCTGGGGTGATTCGCCCGAGGATTACGTCGCCCTGTCGCCGACCGATCAGTTGGCGCCGGCCGAGGCCAAGACACATCGGCTGGAGTTGACGTCCACAGGGGAAGCGAACCCGGAGTCATCGGGAAAGGAAATCTGGATTCAAGGGATTTGGGACGAACGAGGTACCCGGCTCCCGCCTCAATATTTCACACTGGGGGACGGGTGGCAGATTCGTGACGATATGCTGTATACCTCCGGTGAGCCTCCTGGCACTTTGGTAGGACAGGGCAACGTGGGGGGACTGAGGATCCAGTTCTTGAGCCATGCGGGAGCCGGCAAGGTGCTGGTGAGCTGGGATGGTCGCGAGCAGTTGATCGATCTGTACGCGGCTACAATCCGCTCGAAGAGCGTGCTGTTGGGCCCCCGTTTTTGGCGGGCAGACATGCCGCCTGTGGCCGTCCCGCGAATGAGCCTCTATCTGGGTGACGGCATTCACGGCGTCGCTATCCGCCGACTGACGGTTGAGACCAACCCACCTCAGACGTGGCACGCCGCAGATCTGGCGCAAGCCTGGCGTAATGACCCTACGATAAAGATCGACTCGGCGACCGATGAGACTATCCTGTTAACCACCAAAGCCACCGGCGTGGAGTTGGCGTTGCCAGATTTTGCCCCAATTCAGCCGGCTATCAAGTGGGTGCGACTGCTCTTGGTCTGGCTGGGCGCAACCATGCTTCTGCTGACCGGCCTATATTTTAGCATCCAGGTCGCAGCCGAACTGGGAATAATGCCGGCTTCGTCACCGGCAGTTACCGGTGCTGGCGGGCAGCCGCCCTCGCAGGTGGCTGCCAACCGGCTGGCCTTGGTGGCCGTCGCCGGCATCCTGCTACTGTTTTCGTTGTTCGTTGTCTTTCGTGTCCCTGACGGAGACGTCGTACTTCCCTACCAGACGGCATACAATTATCTGACTGGCGGCCTGCCGGTGATGTACGACGCCTCCGGGCCGCGAACGGATGCCCCCAGAGATGCTCGGCTTGCCCTCGGGCGCGATGGATACGTCCACAACGTGTATGAGCCTGGCCTGTATTATCTATACTATCCATTGATGCGCTTGGGACGGGCGATTGATGCCCGGCTGTCGCCAGCCGACAGCTATTGGACGGCGGGGTTGGCATTGGTCGAGTTGCCGCACCTGCTGATTCTGCCTGCCGTCGGCTTATTGATGTTTATGATTCTGCGTCGTCTGCGCTGTTCTATGAAAACGGCTGCCTGGGTTGCACTGCTGGGCGTGCTTTCTACGTCGCTGCCCGTCTACGCGACGCCTTACATCCGCGATGGGATCGGGGTTCCCATTATTCTGGCGGCATTCTATTTTGCTCTGCGTGCGCGCCAGTCCGGTTCGTCAGCTCGCTACCTGTGGGCGGCCGGCGCGGGAACAGCGGCTGGTGCGGCCATATTGATCAAGCTGACTGTGGGTGCAGTTGTTGTGCCCCTCTTCTTATATCTCGCGCTAACGGAATACCTTCAGCTTCGTAACGCTCCCCGCACCTGGCTGGCGACGCTGGGTGCCTTCGCCCTGCCGGCGACAGCCGGACTGGCCGTGTTGACGGCTTACAACTGGCTGATCTTCGGCACAGGGCCTTTGTTACCGGTAAATGCCTCCTATTACAGTAACGTGAGCCAGGGCATTCCCATCTATGAAGGGCTGTTTGGCCTGCTGCTCAGCCCGGGAAAAGGAGTATTCTGGTACAACCCGTTACTATGGTTGGTTTTCCTGGCCTGGCGGCGTTTCAAGACTGACTTTGCGCCGGAGTTCTGGTTTTTTGTCGCCCACGCTCTGATTGTGGTGCTGCCCATGGCCGGCCAGTCAATCTGGAGCGGTGAATTTGCCTGGGGACCCCGTTACCTGGCACCGTTATTGCCCTGGGGACTGATCGTGGTTGGCTATTGGCTGCAGGTGGATCGGGCACGTTATCGCTGGTGGCTGGCCACAGGATTGGCGGTAGTGGGATTCCTTGTTCAACTGCCGGCGTTGTTGATTTCCCAATATAGCTACGAAATCACGCGGTTGGTGGGCGGGAATGCAGAATTCTTTTACGGGCCTCACAGGCATTTCTGGCCGGTTCTGTCACCGATCGTGGTCTATTGGAAGGCATTGCTTGCTAAACTAAGTCACGGTGCCTGGTTCGGCTATGCGCCGTTGTGGGCGAATGCCTGGTGGTATCCAGCACCGCCGATGATCGATTTTGCGGAAGGTTTTGCCTGGATTGACTCGTTCTGGTACCGCGTGGTATTTTTGCATTGGCACGCTTTGACCCCGATGTTGGCCATCGCTGGGGTGGCGATTGCGGCCTGCGTATATCTGCTGATCCGTGCCTTACAGACCGAACGGGACAACCCGGCAGCTCTGTGACAAATTCCACTGCGGACAGTGCGCAGGTGTTTTTTGTTGGATAGGAAGGGAAATTCAAAATGAATCACGACGGGTTACTTCACGGCTCCCGATCAAAAGGCTTATTCTGGACCGTACCGACAGCCATTCTATTGGGGCTGATGCTGTTACTGCCTTATCCGGTGCAGGCGGATATCGGTCCCAAGCCCGAAATGCACTTCTATTTTGTCTTTCCTGGGGAGCAGATTCCCATTGCGGAAGGCCAGTTGCTCGAGTGTGAGGACGCCACCTGCAGCCAGGCAAAACCATTGGAAACATTGGGGCCGCAGTCCTTCATCTGTGAGGAATATGAGTGCCGGTCCATGGCCTATAGCTATGCTCCCTACCACAAACTTCGCATCACTCTGGAAGACGGCAGCCAACTGGAGAGCAACGTGTTTCAGAAAGATGCTTTCAGCGCCGATTATCGAGTCAACGTCGACCCATCCGGTCTGGCCGTTCAAGAGTTTGGGTTGCGGCAAACGTTCGTTTGCCCCGCGTTGGTTACATTGGTGGTGGAGTTGTTTGTGGCTCTCACATTCCTGAGCGTCACGCGGCTGCCCAAGCGCTGGTTAGCCTGGGTATTCCTGGCCAATTTGATGACCCTGCCGGTGGTGTGGTTTCTTTTCCCGTTATCGGGTCTGCCCAACGTGGTGGTTATGGCCTTGTCGGAACTATTTGCTTTTGGCTTCGAAGCCGGCTTTCTGTACCTGATAACCCGCCGCCCGAAGATTCTACTCAGGCAGGCGATCACTCTGAGCCTGGCGATGAATGTGGTTAGCTTCATCTTCGGGCTGCTCATTTGGTGATCGGGACAGCCCATTACCTCTTAGTTGTATTGCTTTCCGGCGGCCCAAAGGCAAATTGGGCCGCCTTTGCTTTGGGGGCGTCGCAGATTCGCCGGGCGCGATGGAATGGCCAACTTCCGGTTTTCGATTACAGGAGATTCAAGTTGCCAAGCACATTCCTCAAGTAGTGCAAACTGGGCTCGAGTTCTTCCCAGGCGCCGGGCCAGAAACATAGGTCGATGGTCCACCAGGGATTGTCGTAGCCGGCGTCCAGGGCGGCTTGCACCATGCGGGGGATGTCGAGCACGCCGGTGCCGAAGGGCGCGTGGGTGCTGGTAAGGTTGTCGTGTAGCGTATTGTCGGAATCGATGGGATGTACCAGGCCGATGTGTCCCTTCAATTGGGCAGCCAACTCGTACGGCCCACCGTCCAGTGTTTCCCGGGGAGGGGCTTGCCGGGCGCCGACCGCGGCGCACATGTTGGCGTGGCAGAAATCGAACAGCACGGAAAAATTCTTGTGCCCCACTTCGTTTACCAGGCCGACGATCTCGCTCGGCTTGTTGAATATGAATCCCGGCTCAAACTCCCAGGCCACCACGACCCCTTCCCGACCGGCAATTTCGGCGTAGTCCCCAAACGCATCGACGGCACGTTTCCAGGCATCCTCGTAGCTCACCCCGACCGGTAGCGGCGGTTCCGCCAGTGTGTCCACCCGAATGACCGGAATGTGGCAGTCGACGCAGAAATCGACGCAGCGACGGAACAGGTTGCGCGCCTCCGCCCGCACTGCGGCGTCGTTGCTGTGAAACGGGGCCGGGTTCAAATCGGCACCGTAGGACGAAAACTCGAGACCAGCACCATTTACCAATTGGCGAAGCTGTTTACGGCTGGCCGAGGTCGGCCAATCGGCCAAAGAGCCATAACCGGGATTGCCCGGAATCTCCAGCCCGTCGTAGCCCAACTCCCCCAGGCGATGGACAACCTTCTCGAACGGGATGGGCTTGTCGGCGTAAACGCCCATAGTGAAGGCCGATGTCCCGACTGCTATCTTGGCGCCCATTGTTATCTCTCCTTATGGACTGCTGCTACGTGGCAAAGCGGTCGACACTTAATGGGTAACGGAATATGCGGTAGTCTCCTCGGCGAAAGGCACATCTCCGCCGTCTCTCACAAACCGAAAGACTTCAAATAGCGGCGATTGACCTCCACCGCTTTGGCCGGGTCCGCCCACGCCTGGCTGCTTTCTTCTTCAGCCACAATCCAACCTCGATAGTCGGTTTCGTTGAGGAAATCGAAGAAGGGTTGCCAGTCGATGATTCCTTCACCCAACGGTTGCCAGTTGCCTTCCTTGTCGACATCCTTGATGTGAACGTGGGCGATGCGTTGGCGGTGGCGGCGCATACAATCCATCAAATCTTGCCCGCCACGGACGATGTGGCCGGCGTCTGGATTGAACATCAAACCCGTGTCGGCTGTGGCCGCCAAGAGGCGATCGTACTCCTCGGCCGATTCCAACAACGAGCCATGGTGCGAATGCGGATGGACGCACACCAGAACGTTTCGTTTAGCGCCCTCTTCGGCCACCGTTCGATAAAACTTGATCGCCTGGTTAAATTTCTCCTCGTAAGGCTGCCGGTCGGGTGCCCTGGCGCCACCCAAAAACAAGGGCACGCCTAACTGATGGCAGAAAACCAGTCCCGCTTTGGCCCCGCGTACGTCGTCGTCGAATTTGGCTGCATCCGTGAAGCCTGTGGTGGCATAGGCATAACCGGCAAGGGCCAGATCGCGGGCCGCCAGATCCATCATAAGGCGGTCGGGAGCGTGGAAATAATCGCCGATCATCACATTGGAGATTTCGATTCCCTGATAGCCGGCGGCCGACACGGCGTCCAGAATGTCTGTCGCCGTTCCTGTCCATTGATCCCCCAACATTTCCCAGCTGTACGTCTGGCACCCGACACGTTGTTTGGCGGACATCGCCCTGACCTCCCCTTTGTATATGCTAGATGGTGGTGATTACAACCGGTGGAAGAACTAACAGGTTGGCTGGCATTCGACTGCCTGCAACAAGCGGATGGTGCCTCAAAGACGGGCATTTGTCAACAGGCACTCAAGACAAGTCCAAACGGCCGGGCGAGTTGCCAAGGGGCGCTCTTTGCCGGTGGAACCATTCTTCTGCCGGCAACGTCCTTGGAGTGGGCCGCATGCAGCCT
>CAZHBM010000212.1:0-6930 GCA_964529945.1 uncultured Anaerolineales bacterium
TTGTGTTGGGCTGGCGCCAGCTGAGGCACAACAACCTGCCGGCGATGGTGTATCACTATGCGGTATTGCTATTCGGTTTCCTGTACGCCTCCCGTTTCTTGAACGAAAATTACCTGGGCTTCGTGTTGTCGTTGTTGGCGCTGGCCTATTTTGTGGACGTAGGCCGGGCGGGCGCGGCCGCACCGGGTTGACCGGCTTGTTCTGACCGTTGGCCTTCTTTGTCCCATACTCGCCGGGTGTGGTATAATGCCGGTCTGGAAAAAGTAAACCAGGCCAAAATATCCTATAAGAGTCTATTGGAGCCGGAGATATGGACGATATCTCCCACCTGTCCCAGCAGGAAAAGCTAAGACGCATTTCCTTCTTCAAGGACCTACCCCCCGACATGTTGGATGCCCTGGCGGCCAAATTGCGCCATGAGCATTACCGTCAAGGTGAGGTGGTGGTGGTTGAGGGAGAGATCGGCGATTCACTGTACTTCATCGAATCGGGGCAGGTGCAGGTGTCGGTTGGCAGTGGCGCCAACGAGCGCATCGTCAACTATTTGGGGCCGGGTAACTTTTTCGGTGAGCTGGCAGTTTTGCTCAACCAGCGCCGTGCGGCGACGGTCACGGTGGTGATAGATGCTGAGTTTGGTGTGCTGCGCAAGGCCGACCTGGACGAGTTGCTGGAACGCTTCCCTGCCAATGCCATACAAATCAGCCGCGAGCTGTCGCGCCGATTGACAGACAGTCTGCGCCGGCCGGTGCGTGAAGAGCGCTACAGCCCGGTGGCTGTGATTGCCCAGCGGCCGTGGGATTTGGCGCAGTGTCTGGTCCAGTTGAGTGGCGAACGGGTGACATTGCTGGACCTGACGGGTGCGAACCTGGCCGAGCGTATTGATCGGATGTTACCGGCCGAGATCTCGCTGCAGGCTGCTTCTCCAGACTTGAGCTCCGAGGCGACGGCCGAATTGTTGGCTGTGCTGGCCAACAGCGAAGACCGCATCTTGGTGGCTATTTCGCCGCTGCGACGTCACGCGAATGATAAAACGGTCGATCTGGCTCGGGCCACAGTGGCCATTGGAACTGAGGTCCCGGAGTGGATTGGTACCGTGTCCGACCGACCGGTATGGCAGGTTGCGGACACGCCGGTGGAAATCGAAGGGGTGGCCCGGCGGGTGGCCCGGCGGGTGGTTGGATTGGCCCTTTCCAGTGGTGGTGCGCGTGGGATGGCCCACGCGGGTGTATTGCGCGTGCTGGCACGTGAGGGCATTCCGATCGACATGTTGGCCGGTACCAGCGTTGGCTCGCTGATTGGCGGTCTGTTCGCGTTGAGCCGGCCGGTAGACGAAATTGTCAACTTTGCGCTGGAATTTCACAAAGCCCTGTCGGTGAGGCGTTTGCTTGATTTGTCGCTGCCGCCGCGTATGGGTTTGGTGCGTGGGCGGCGGTTTTTGCGTTATCTGGAACGCCTGTATGGCGCGGCTAAATTTGAAGATACGGACATTCCGTTTTATGCGGTGGCTGCCGATGGTCAGACGGGTGAGGAAGTCATCTTTCATAACGGCCCGATTGCCGAGGCGATTCGTGCCAGCACTTCCATTGTGGGCATATTGGAGCCACACCAGGTCGGCGGGCAACACCTGGTGGATGGCGGTGCGGTCAACCCGTTGCCCATCAGTGTTTTGTTTGATAACGGCGCGGATATTGTCATTGCCTCGCGCACGATCCCATCGTTGGAAGACGAACTGGAATACCGTCGTTCGACCCGCTCGAGCAAACGGTTGAATATTATGGGCTTATGGACCAATTTCCAGAGCATTATGGAACGCGAGATCATCCGCAACCGGCTGGGCTTTGTGGATGTGGTCATTTACCCACGGGTGGAGGCCTATACGGCGATGGATTATCGCCAGGCGCCGTACTTCATCCAAAAGGGCGAGGAAGCCGCTGCCCAGGTGGTGGACGAAATCAAAAAGGTGATCTTTGCCAAAGTTTAGGCAAAGGATTGTGAATTGTGACGGGAAGCGAAGAAACCCGGGAGATCAGGGCGCTGAAACGCGCCGTTGAACGCCTGAAGATAGAAAACGAGAATGCGATGAGCCGCATCGCAGGGCTGGAAGCACTGCAAGATGTGGCTCGTGCTCTGAGTTCGGAACTGAACCTGGATCCGCTGCTGCACAATATTTTGCGCTCGGCGATGCAGGTGTCTCGAGCTCTGGCCGGCTCGCTGATGCTCCTGGATGAGGCAACCAACGAGCTCGTTTTTGAGGTGTTGGAAGGCGGCAGCGGAGCGTCGCTCAAGAAGCAGCGTATTCCGGCCGGAAAAGGCATCGCCGGCTGGGTGGCCCAGACGGGCCAGCCGCTGATCGTTAACGACGTGTCCCACGACGAGCGCCACTACCGCACCTTGACTGAGGGCGAGGCATTCACCACCCACTCCGTATTGTGCGTGCCGATGAGCGCCAAAGGGAAAGTTATCGGCGTGCTGCAAGTACTGAACAAACAGGGGGCCGAACCTTTCAACGAGACCGATCAATCCACCCTGACAGCCTTTTCGGCCCAGTCGGCGGTGGCTATCGAGAACGCACGCCTGTACGAAAACCTGCGCGAAGAGCGTGACCGCATTCTGGCGGTTGAGGAGGAAGTACGTCACCGGTTGGCGCGAGATCTGCATGACGGGCCGGCTCAATTGCTGGCTTCCATTATTATGAGCGCCAATTTCGCTCGTGAAGCCATTAACCGCGGCTCAACCGATTTGGCGATGAAAGAATTAGGTGCACTGCTGCCGGTCTCCGAGAAGGCCTTGCATCAGGTGCGAACGTTGTTGTTCGACCTGCGACCGGTGACCTTGGAGACACGGGGACTGATCCCAGCGCTCAAATCCTACGTGCAGCGCCTGCGCAAGATGGAGGGCGCCGATATTAACTTGCAGGTACAAGGACAAATTGGGCACCTGCCTTATAAGGAAGAGCTGGGTATCTTTTCCGTCGTTCAGGAGGCCCTGACCAACGCCAGAAAACACGCTAAGGCCAAGAACATCAATATTTGCGTCAAGACGGGAGCAGATGGCCGGTTGACGGTGACTGTGACCGACGACGGGACCGGTTTCGACGTCGATAAAGTTCTGGGCAACTATGATGAGCGCGGTAGCCTGGGCATGCTGAACATGCGGGAGCGGGCTCAGATCGTTGGCGGCGACCTGCGAGTGACTTCTACGCCTGGGCAGGGCACAACGGTTCGACTCGACCTGCCTTCAAGGATGGAAGACGAAACCCTTCCGCCCATCAGACGTGGTCTTTGAGGTTCAGCAGGCTTCGTTTCAAGCAAGACGGCCAATCGGAACGTGATTCTGCGTCTTCGGACCGGTAGGCAATAAGAGCAGCAACAAACAAAAACAGCTACTTTGTTCGGAGGATTTGTTGTGACAATCGTGGTGACGGGCTCTATGGCTTACGACTATATCATGTCGTTTCCGGGCCGATTTGTAGATCACATTCTTCCTGACCAATTGGAGATTCTGTCGGTTAGTTTTCTGGTTGACTCGATGCGCCGCGAGCGGGGCGGCTGTGGCGGCAACATCGCCTACAACCTGGCTTTGCTGGGCCAGCGACCGCTGCTGATGGCGACTGTGGGACAGGATGCTCCTGAATACATTGCCTGGTTGCGCGAGCACGGGGTAGACACCTCGGCGGTCTTGAATCTGGATGACGAGTTCACTGCCTCGTTTTTTGTCAGTACCGATCAGAATAACAACCAGATTGCCAGCTTCTACACCGGCGCGATGGCAAAAGCCAATCGACTGACTTTCCGCGACCTGGACACCAGTCAGATTGACGTTGCCATCATCTCACCGAACGATCCACAGGCTATGGTGAAGTATGCCCAGGAATGCCAGGAGTTGGGGATTGCCTACATCTACGATCCCAGTCAACAGATACCGCGCCTGGATGCGGCCGAACTGAAGCAGGGCATCCAGGGTGCCAAGGTACTGATTGTCAACGACTATGAGTTCGAGATGATCAAAAAACAGACCGGTCTCGGTGACGATGATATTTATTCGATGGTCGAGATTACAGTCATCACGCAGGGGGAACGCGGTTCGGTGATTCGTGTGGGAAAGGATGAGCGGTACGTAATCCCGCCCTGCAAACCGCATCGCCGCATCGCCGACCCTACCGGTGTGGGCGATGCCTACCGGGCTGGGTTGATTACGGGTATGTGCGCTCGCCTGCCCTGGCAGGTTGTGGGCCAGATGGGTAGCCTGGCAGCCACCTACGTATTGGAGGAGCATGGCACCCAGCGGCATCATTACAACCTGGCGAGCTTCATTCGGCGCTATGGAGAGTGTTTCGGCGACAGCGCCCCATTGCTGTCACTGTCCCACCAGTAGCGTTTACGCGACGACTAATTATCGGCGGCGGGTGAGCGGATAGGGCAGTGGAGCGCCTGGCGTCAACCTTACAAACTAGGAGAAATAATGAGCGACAAAGAATTCGACGTAAAAGATTTGTCCCTGGCCGAGCAAGGGCGTAACCGGATCGAATGGGCGGCCCAAGAAATGCCTGTGCTGAAGACGATTATCGGCCGATTTGAACAGAGCAAGCCACTCAAGGGCGTGCGCATGTCGGGCTGCCTGCACATTACCACCGAAACGGCCAACCTGGCGCGGGCATTAGTGGCCGGCGGTGCCGACCTGGTGTTGACGGCCAGCAATCCGCTAAGTACGCAGGACGACGTGGCGGCGGCGCTGGTGCAGTACTTTGAAGTACCTACCTTCGCCATTAAGGGAGAGGACAACGACACGTACTACGCTCACCTGCGCGCGGCTCTCGATCATCGCCCAAATATGACCATGGATGACGGCGCCGATCTGGTCAGCGTGTTGCACAAGGAACGGACCGACCTGATCCCGGACGTGATTGCCGGCACCGAGGAGACGACGACCGGCGTGATTCGCCTAAAGGCGATGGCCGATCGTGGCGCGTTGCGCTTCCCGGTGTTGGCGGTGAACGATGCCATGACCAAGCATCTGTTTGACAACCGTTATGGCACCGGGCAATCGACCCTGGATGGGATCATTCGCGCCACTAACTTGCTGCTGGCCGGCCGGGCCCTGGTGGTGGCGGGTTATGGCTGGTGCAGCCGGGGCATCGC
The DNA here is from genome assembly GCA_964529945.1 of uncultured Anaerolineales bacterium. Lineage (GTDB taxonomy): Bacteria > Chloroflexota > Anaerolineae > 4572-78 > NAK82 > CAZHBM01. The sequence continues at coordinate 5,139 of CAZHBM010000212.1, forward strand.
TATGCGGGCCAAAGGTATGGGGGCCAATGTCATCGTCACTGAGGTGGATCCGCTCAAAGCGTTGGAGGCAGTAATGGATGGCTTCCGGGTGATGCCGATGCTGGAAGCTGCGCCGATCGGTGACATTTTTGTGACCGCTACCGGCGACCTCAACGTGATCGACATGCATCACTTTGAGGTGATGAAGGATGGTGCTGTGGTTGCCAATTCCGGCCATTTCAACGTCGAGATCAACATCCCGGCCTTGGAGGAGTTGGCGGTTGAGAAGCGGAAGCCACGACAGTTTGTCGAGCAGTATATCCTGGCCGACGGGCGTCGATTGCACCTGTTGGGTGAGGGACGACTAGTCAATCTGGCAGCCGCTGAAGGACATCCCGCCAGTGTGATGGATATGTCTTTCGCCAATCAGGCGTTGGGTGCCGTGTTCATGCTGCGCAATTCAGACCAACTGGAGAATAAGGTTTATGTGATCCCGGAAGAAGTCGATCAGGAGATCGCGCGCTTGAAACTGGAAGCTATGGGCGTTCGTATAGACACGCTGACGCTGGAACAAGAAGAGTACCTGAATTCCTGGGAATCGGGTACGTAGCCGGAAATAAATCCGCCTCGGGTGTGACGGGTTTGTTTCTCGATAGCCGGGCACCGGTGGTGATCGCCGGGTGCGGGCCTGGGGCAGGTAACAAAAAAACACTTCACAAGGAGACAGATACATATGAGTGGTACGGCTTTCATGTCATCTTCAAAATTATTCCTGACGTCGGAGTCGGTTACCGAGGGCCACCCGGACAAGGTATGCGATCAGGTCAGTGATGCGATCCTGGATGCGATTATCGCTCAGGATCCGGATGCGCGCGTGGCCTGTGAATGTGCGACTACGACCGGCCTGGTGGTGGTGATGGGTGAGGTCACGACCAGCGCTTACGTGGACATTGACGGTATCGCTCGTGAAACAATCCGCGACATCGGGTACACCCGCGCCAAGTATGGCTTCGACTGCGACACCTGCGGCGTGTTGGTTTCTTTGAAGGAACAGAGTGCTGACATTGCACTGGGCGTTGACCGGGCACTGGAATCCAAGACGGGCGAAATGTGCGACGAGGAGATCGAAGCCATCGGGGCCGGCGATCAGGGAATGATGATCGGATTTGCCTGCAACGAAACCCCCGAGTTGATGCCGCTTTCGATTGTATTGGCGCACAGGCTGACCAAACGCCTGGCCGAGGCGCGCAAGACCTGCCTGCTGCCCTACCTGCGCCCAGACGGCAAGAGCCAGGTCACGGTCGAATATGAGTATGGGGTGCCCAAGCGGATCGACACGGTGGTGATTGCTACCCAACACGCGCCTGATTTGGAGCAGAAGCAAATTGCCGTGGACGTTATGGAGCACGTCATCCGTCCGGTGATCCCGGCGGACATGCTGGACGACAAGACGAAAATCTACATCAATCCTACCGGCCGGTTTGTGACCGGCGGTCCGTTGGGTGATGCCGGTCTGACGGGGCGCAAGATTATCGTCGATACCTATGGCGGCGTGGCCCGGCACGGCGGTGGGGCATTTTCGGGCAAGGATCCGACGAAGGTTGATCGGTCGGCTGCCTATATGGTGCGCTACATTGCCAAGAACCTGGTCGCGGCCGGCATCGCCGACCGGATTGAATTGCAGGTGAGCTATGCGATCGGCGTGGCCCGGCCGTTGTCACTTATGGTCGAGACGTACGGGACGGGCAAGATTTCGGACGACCGCATTGTTGAGTTGATACACGAGCATTTTGACATGCGGCCGGCGGCCATT
>CAZHBM010000213.1:0-6927 GCA_964529945.1 uncultured Anaerolineales bacterium
AATTCAGCCAGATAAGAACCATCCTGGCCGGTAACTCCGGTAACGAGCGCTTTCCTCTTGGCCGTCATCGAGAATCAAGCCTCCTTGAGTTGCTTTTGCTGTTCTTGCTCGGTCGTGTAGCCGGGCTGTTGCACGACATCGCGCCAATAGGCCAGTACCCGGCGCAGGCTTTCCTCAAAGGAGATGGTCGGGTGCCAGCCGGTACGGTTTTGCAGGCGCCGAATATCGGCATAGACGATGGGGGTATCGATAGGCCGGTTGCGGTCTGGGTCTTGCACGACCTGGATCTGCACCTGGCTCATCTCGAGAAGCGTGTCCAGCAATGACTGAGCCGATCGTGGCCGGCCCGAACCGACGTTGTAGGCCTCTCCCGGCGCGCCATACTGCATCAACAGGGCATAGGCGCGCACCACGTCAACCACGTCGGTGAAATCGCGCTGCGCCTCCAGGTTGCCGACGTACATCACCGGCTCGCGCAGTCCGGCTTCGGCTTCGGCCACCTGGCGCGCAAAACTGGCGGCCACGAATTGAGGGCTCTGGCGCGGGCCAATGTGATTGAAGGCGCGGACACGGATGACGTCCACCTGGTGGCTGAGATAATACTGGCGGGCAAGAAGGTCCTGGGCCACTTTGCTCACGCCGTAGGGATTGGTCGGCTCCAGTCGCGTGTCCTCGGTGACCGGCAGGTTCTCGGCCGAAATAATGCCGTAGACCTCGTTCGAGGCCACCACCAGCAGCCGGGCTGCCAGTTGTTGATCGATCATTGCCCGGAGAATGTTGAGTTCAGGGCGTACGTTGTTCTCAAATGTCCCCCACGGGTCCTGCCAGGCGGCCGGCACGTTGGCCTGGGCAGCCAGATGGTAAATGTGGTCAGGCCTGGTCTGTCGCAGAACCTCAGCAACCACGGGTAGTTTTTGGAGATCGGCAATGGTGACCGAGACAGGCCGGTCGAGAAAATCAACGCCGTGGCCTTCTTCAAGCGCCACGCCGTAGACGTCATCGCCACGCTGCAACAGATGTGCCGCCAGGTGGCTGCCTGCGAAGCCTGTCAAGCCGGTTATCAATGCTCGTGCCACGTGCGAGGCTCCTCTGTAAAAAAACAAAAATCCTTGGTCTTTGGGAAGACAGGTAGGCCATTATACCTTAGTTCGACACGGAAGGCAAAGGTTTTGTAGATTTCGGCGTATTGGGACTTGCAATCTGCTGGATTATGTGGTATCATTATGGCAACTGAGACGCGTCTTTGATGTTAACAGCCTTTATGGGGGTTTTGATGTCGAGGGCGCTGCTTGGCTCAAAACCTCATATCGACAATTAATAAACGCATATGGCAGTCGCCTATCTCGAGTCTGGAGGTAGGCGATTTTGTTGTTCCTGCCCAAAAAACACCCCGCCTCATTTTCCTGACTACCGCCGGTCACCCGTTTTCCGCTTTCCATTTTTCGGTTTGCCACTCCGGTTGAGAGGTAACCGTTTACCGAAGCGGACCCGATGGGTTACGCCTGGGCTTCGTTTGGCCTTTGATTGGTCCTCCGAAGCAACAGGCCCGGTCGAACTTTCCGGCTATATGACGATTCCCAACATGGATACAGGTTGACAAGGAATGACGACGCTTGGAAATATGACGGTCGAGACCAGGTGGGGAGGACGCCCGATATTGCATAGAATCGGCACAGAATTTTAAGGTGCCGGCAAATTTTAAGATTTAAGATTGTTATGTAATGCTGAAAACGTTACCACAACAACTTGTGCCATTTATTGGGCAAGGGTACTAGATATGGGGCATATCTGGTAGTATCTATAGTTATTATGGTCATGTATTGACCTGTTTATCAAGGTGTGAAATTTAAACCCATTGACATAGTGGGTCGCCATAAAGTATAATGTGGGCGCGAGTGGGAGGAAGTGGCCCAAAGTGGGTTAAACGATGGGTTCCGGTGGGGGGAGTAACCCGTAATGTTTCTTGGTGAGTATACCCACAATTTTGACGACAAAGGGCGCTTAACGCTGCCGGCCAAGTTTCGTGAAGGGCTGGAAACCGGCGTTGTCGTCACGCGAGGTATCGATCCTTGTTTGTTAGTTTTCACTCGCACGGGCTTCGACAATATGGCCCAAAACATAGTTACACTCCCCATCACAGGCCGCAACAACCGCGATTTCAGCCGCTTAATGTTTTCCGGCGCGGCTGACCTGATACCAGATCGGCAAGGGCGCATTCTCATCCCTCAAGTATTAAGAGACTACGCAGGGCTTGACGGCGAGGCCATCATTATTGGCCTCTACGACAAGTTGGAGATCTGGAATCTCGATCGTTGGAACGGCGTAAAGACACAAGTTGAATCTGATCCTGAATCGATAGCTGAACAACTGAATGATTTGAACCAGACCGGCCATGGCGTCAGCGGATGAGGCTTCTCACGTACCTGTCTTGCTCAATGAGGTCTTGACGGGACTGAAGCCTCAACCCGGCCAACGATTCGTCGACGGGACCGTCGGCGCCGGGGGCCACACCGAAGCCATCCTGAAAGCATCCGCGCCGGATGGAAAAGTTCTGGCACTGGATGCTGACCCGCAGGCGTTAGATACAGCCCGCCAGCGATTGGCAGCCTTCGGCGAACGCGTCCAGTTCGTTAACAGCAACTATGCGGACATGGCGACCGTGGCACGCAACCGGGATTTTTTCCCGCTGCACGGGATCTTACTGGACCTGGGTCTCTCGTCGCTGCAACTGAGTGCACCAGGGCGCGGCTTTTCCTTTCAAACTGAAGATCACCTCGACATGCGGTACGATCGTCGCCGCCTCACAACCGCAGATCACCTAATTAACAATTTAACACAGTCTGAACTGGCCGACATTCTCTACCAGTATGGTGAAGAACGTCGTAGTCGAGCCATTGCCCGGGCCATCGTTGCCGCTCGGCCTATCCACACAACAACACGATTGGCCGAAGTGGTCGCCAGGGCGCTTGGCGGCCGGCGTGGGAAAATCCACCCGGCTACCAAGGTGTTCCAGGCCATACGAATTGCTGTCAATGACGAACTCGGATCGCTGGAGCGAGCGTTGCCCGCAGCCGTCAGTCTCTTGGCTCCCGGAGGGCGCCTGGCAATAATTTCATTCCATTCGCTCGAGGACCGTCTCGTCAAAGAGTTTTTCCGGCGCGAAGCCAGTGACTGTATTTGCCCGCCGGAGCAGCCAATCTGCACCTGCAATCATCAAGCTACATTACATATTATAACACGAAAACCGATTATTGCTAGTGTCGAAGAAGTCGCGATTAACCCGCGAGCTCGCAGCGCAAAGTTGCGAATCGCAGAGCGGAAGGAGGAAGCATAGCTATGACGACCCACTCTTTGCAGCCTGTTCAAACTCTGCTGCGCCCAGGTACGCTGACCCCACACATCACCTGGCGTTTCGAACGCAAGAACATCATCGTGATCTTTATCGTTCTGTGCGTCGTCAGCCTGGTCGCCTGGCTGTACGTGACCCAGGCTAACTTGACGGCCGCACTGAATCTACAGATCGAAGAGTCGCGGGCCAGGATCGAGCACCTGTCCGAAATCAATTCGGATTTGGAAGTGCAGATCGCCGAATTCGAGCGGTTGGAAGGTGTGGCTCAAAAAGCAGCCACGTTGGGGTTTGAGCCGCCGGCACAGTCGCTGTACCTTTCCGTCCCGGATTTTCCGGCTCAGGCGGCGGTGAGTTGGCAGGCCAACCCATTGGACACGATGCGCTAAACTTTTTCAGCCGGCTCCGGTGAAAGGGTGTCATTCATGTTGGTCGGATCTCAGACGCGTTTCAGAATCCTTTTCGTTATGGCGGTGCTGTCAGCCATAATGTTGATTCTGGCTGCCCAGCTTGTCCGTTGGCAGATTCTGAAGCGGGAGGAATTGCTTGACCGTCCCGATGCGATACATCAGGGCGAGATCTCCAAGCCGATCCCGTCGCGTCGCGGATCGATCTACGACCGCAACGGGTTTCTACTGGCGGCTGACGTGGTCAAGTATGAGGTCTCAGCAAGTTTGACGGAAATGAGCCAGGACGAACGCCAATTGGCCGTCCAGGAGCTCAGCCCTTTGCTTGGTGTGAACCCGGACGAGTTGGCGGCGCGCCTGAACTCGGACGGAGACTGGGCATCGCTCGAACCGGAGGTTTCACTGGAGACAGGTGAGAAGGTCAAGGCGCTGGGATTACCTCACATCAACGTTGACGAGTCGTCGCGGAGGGTGTATCCGGCGGGTTCCCTGGCCTCACACGTGTTGGGGTTTGTGAGCCTTCAAAAAGCCGGTTTTAAGTCTAATTACGGGGTCGAAACCTACTACGAGACCGTCCTGCAGGGCCGGCCGGGCAGCCAAAAAGCGATGCGCGATCCACGCGGCAATGCCGTTCCAATCGGACAGCTGCAATACGTGCCGCCGGAAGATGGCAAGGACCTTTATCTGACCATCGACCGCACGGCGCAATACGTGGTCGAAAACGAACTGCAACGTGCTGTTCAGAAATATGAGGCGGAAAGCGGGACCGTGGTGGTCCTACATCCACGCACGGGCGCCATTTTGGCGATGGCCGGCTGGCCCACCTACGATCCCAACAATTACGCTCAGACGTATGCCAGCCAGCCGGAGGTTTTCGCCAATCCGGCCGTCAGCGATCAATACGAGCCAGGGTCGGTCTTCAAAGTTGTGACGATGGCCGCCGGCCTGGATTCGGGCGTGATCACCCCTGAATCGACGGTCATAGATCCCGGAGAGATCGAGGTCGGCGGGCAGACGATCTACGACTGGGACCGCCAGCCGCACGGCACGGTGGACATGGTGACGGTTCTGGGCAAGTCACTGAACGTTGGCTCGGCGCAAGTGGCCGTCAAAATGGGCAAAGACCGGTTTTACAGCTATGTCCAGCGGTTCGGCTTTGGCAGCCTGACCGACGTGGACCTTTACGGTGAACGGCCGGGAAAATTGAGAACGCCCGGCGACCCCGATTGGTATGAGAGTGATTTGGGCACAAACAGTTTTGGCCAGGGCGTGGCTGCCACGCCTCTTCAAGTCGCCTTGGCGGTGGGCGCCGTGGCTAATGACGGGATTTTGATGCGCCCGTACGTGGTGCAACGTATCGTCAATACGGATGACGCCTCACCAGGGATGGAAAGTGCGCCGGCGGCCACAGACGGAGACGCCGTCCGCTGGATTCAGCCGGAAATGGTTTCTCGCGTGATATCGCCGGAGACTTCGCATACGTTGACACAGATGATGGTCCTGGCGGTGGAAAGAGATACGCAGTTGGCGCGTGTGCCCGGTTACCGGGTGGCCGGCAAGTCGGGTACGGCCCAGATCTACGTGCCCGGCGGGTACGATCCCGACGATACGATCGCTTCGTTCGTCGGCTATTTGCCGGCAGATGACCCGGCCCTGCTGATCCTGGTAGTGATCAACCGGCCGCAGACTTCAATCTGGGGAGGCCAGGTGGCCGCGCCGGTTTTCGCCAGTATTGCCAGTCAGCTGGCGACGGCTTTCAGCATTCCGCCGGATGAAATCAGGCATCAATTGGCTGGTCAACAAATTGGAATGGCGATTCAGTAAGGTGGAACACAGTGACGCTTAGTCTGGCGCAACTAATCGAGGCTTTGATAGGGTGGCTCCCGCCGGCGGAATGGGCGGTCGGTAACACACCCCTTGTGGATGTGGTCATTGACTCGCGCCAGGCTGTTGCGGGATCTCTCTTCGTTGCGCTGCCGGGCGAAAAACAAGACGGGCACGAGTTCGTAGCCGACGCTTTTTCCCGGGGGGCCGTCGCCGCCCTCGTCCACCGACTGCCCGAGGGAACAGGCGACGTACTGGACGTGCCGGCGCTGATAAGCGCCCAAAAACAAGCCGGGGCCGATTTTGCCTTGCCAGAGATCACTTTGCCGGTAAACATCAAGGTAGCCGATAGCCTGGCCGGCCTGCAACAACTGGCCACCTATTGGCGCCACAAATTCCCGGTGCGGGTGGTGGCGATTACGGGCAGTGTCGGCAAGAGCAGTACCAAGGAGCTCACCTGGGCGGTGCTGCGGCAACGCTTCAACACGCTCAAAAACCCGGGCAACTTAAACAATGAAATCGGGTTGCCACTCACACTACTCAAGTTGAACGAGACACACGAGCGAGTGGTACTCGAGATGGGCATGTACGACTTGGGCGAGATTCACCAGTTGTGCCGTATCGCCGGCCCCCAGGTAGCTATCGTCACCAATGTGGGACCTTCCCACCTGGAACGCCTGGGGACCATTGAGCGGATTGCCCAGGCAAAAGGCGAACTGGTTGAATCGCTGCCGACCGGCGGCGTGGCGATCCTAAACCAGGACGACCCGGCGGTGCGCGACATGGCCCGGTTGGCCAAGGCTGGCGTCGACGTCCTCACCTACGGCTTGACGCCCGACGCCGACCTGTGGGCCAGTCACGTGGTAAGCGAAGGACTGGAGGGTATCCGCTTCATCCTTCATCATCGCGGCGAGTCACTGTACGTGAAGGTGCCTCTGCTGGGACGGCACAGCGTACACACGGCTCTACGTGCTACGGCGGCCGGGTTGGTCGAAAACATGACCTGGGACGAGATAATGACCGGCCTGCAAGATAGCTCGGTCCAATTGCGCTTGATCAGCGTCGAGGGCTTCAATGGGTCTTTGATACTAGACGATACGTACAATGCCAGCCCGGCATCGACCATCGCCGCCCTGAACTTGCTGGAAGAGCTGAGCGGGCGAAAGATTGCTGTGTTAGGCGATATGGCCGAACTTGGCGCCTACGAAGCTGACGGGCACCGCAAAGTCGGCTGTCGGGTAGCCGATGTTGCCGACATCCTGATCGCGGTCGGGAAGCGGGCGCGGGCTATGGCCGCCGAGGCAACCGCCTGCGGAATGCCGCCTGACCTGGTCATCCAGGTGGATACCA